>WQZL01000092.1 GCA_009780755.1 Promicromonosporaceae bacterium
ACCCGATTCAACGAATCTGCTTAACAAGCACCGACTCGTCCCACGCCTTGTCGGCCATCCAGGCCACAACCCCAAGCCGTTGTGCCAACGCTAGACAGCAACGGTCAGCCAGGGAGAGACCCTTCCCGCTCCCCGCAGCTTGGCCACCACAACGGCATCCTCAATAGTTTGCGCCAGCCCACAGACAGTCCCTTCTTCGGCGGTAAATCGGGGTCAAACAGTGTTGCCTTCCCAGTGGCCGTTGGCTTTAGCGCGGGCTATCTCGGCTTGGCCGCGAGGGCGCAGACGGCCCTCAGCTTCCAGGCGGGTCACGATGCCGATGTTTCGAGCCGACCAGTTGGAACGCGGACGACGCGGGGTGAAGCGTCGCAGCGTGGTGTCTGCGTCACGGGAGCGGGCATGGCCATCGATCCATCCACTGCACAGCGCCTCGTCAAGCGCCTCGGCATAGGTGAGCGTCGTCGGCCCCAACCGCCCCTTGCGGGCCAACACCAGGTAAACAGCCGCTTCCGAGTCCTCATACTCATCCAGCCACGCCCGCCAGCCCATCACATCGGCCACCAACAACTCATCCACCCCCCGACCCTACTCTCCCAACCCGGCCCGCCCACCCGCGAGATCGTTAACTTGGGCCGAGATCGTTAGTTTGCGCAGGCGGAAAGTAACGATCTCGGCCCAAGTTAACGATCTCGCGGAGGAAACGGGCGTTCGAAGTTGAGTATCCACAGGCCGTTGATATTGCGGGTTATCCACAGATCGCTGGCGTGTTCATCTCCCCGCTAATGGAGGCGGGTGATGCTTGACTGCATGATCACAGTTCAGGATTTAGTGCTCGCCCGAGACCAGAATCGCGACTACCTACGACGGGAGGTGAAGCGCAACCAGCTCGCGAAACTGCGCCGCGGCGCATATGTCAGCCCAGCCATGCAGCAGCGGCTAGACGACCGCAGCATCGCCTTTGATGATCGCATCCGCGCGCTAGCCATTGCGATCCACGCTCAGTTGCGAGCGCCGCATGCGTTTAGCCACGAAACCGCGGCATATTTATGGGGACTACGACTGTGGCGGACACCTACCCATGTTCATCTACGACAGGAGAGTGGAGCCAGTTCACATCACGCGCCTGATGTCAGGCGACATGTTGGCCTGCTAGAACCTCTGGTGAGCATTGATGGCCTCCCGGTGACTGACCTAATCGAAACAACGATCGATTGTCTGACGACGTTGCCCCCGCTCGACGGGCTGGTTCTTGCCGATTCGGCTCTAGCCGCAGGTGGGCAGATGCCGGATTTGCTGCGCTGCTTAACCGGCCGAGCCAGCAGCAGAGGACAAGCTCGCGCTCGTACCGTCCTAGCCATCGCTGATCCCGGCGCGGAGTCGGTTGGCGAATCATGGTTGCGATACGTCTGCGCAGCCACCGGCCTACCCAGACCGATTACCCAACTTCGTGTGAACACGCATCTTGGCCCTTACTACCTCGACCTAGTCTGGCCCGAATATCGGGTGTGGATCGAATTCGACGGCGCGGTCAAATACCAGGACGAAGCCTTTGGACAAAATTATTCAGGCAAGTCAGCGTTGATTTCTGAGAAGCGCCGGGAGGATGCGCTCGTTGAAGCCCTTCAAGTTCAGCCGCTTCGGGTGATGGCAAACGACATTCGAAATCCGAGCCAGCTGGCCTCACGCCTGCTGGCCCGCTTCCCCCTCTCTATTCGCCGAACCTGTCACCAGCGCCTCGACCTACCTCTCCCCACCCGCTGGGGTGGCTAACGAGATCGTTACTTTGGGATGAGATCGTTAGTTTGCGCAAGCGGAAAGTAACGATCTCGGCCCAAGTTAACGATCTCGCGGGTTAGATCATCTGGCGAGCGGCGGCCCAGCGGGTTAGTTCGTAGCGGTTGGAGATTTGCAGCTTACGGAGTACCGCGCTGACGTGGGTTTCTACCGTCTTGATCGAGATGAATAGCTCGCTCGCCACTTCGCGGTAGGAGTAGCCTCGGGCGATCAGGCGCATCACCTCCTGTTCGCGGCGGCTGAGCCGGTCGAGTTCATCATCTGCCATCGACACCTCCCCCGCCGCCGTGCCGAAGGCGTCTAGCACGAAACCGGCCAGACGCGGGCTGAACACCGCATCCCCGCTCGCCACCTGTACCACCGCACCACTGAGTTCTGTAGCCGAGATGTTTTTGGTCACGTAACCGCGAGCGCCCGAGCGAATCACCGCCACCACATCCTCGGCTGCATCGGAGACCGACAGCGCCAAGAAACGCGTCACTCCGCCGCTTACCAGATCGGCGCATAGCCGCACCACCTCCGCACCACCACCGCCCGTGCCGCCAGGCAGGTGCACATCGAGCAGAACGACGGGCGGATGGTGTTCGCGGATGACGGCCACGGCGGCATCCACGTTTGACGCCTCCCCGACAACAGCCACTCGCTCATCTAGGGAGGCGCGCACTCCGGCGCGGAACATATCGTGATCGTCCACCAGGACTACCGGGACGGGGAGGGCAACTTCGGGGGTGGTCATGGCTGAAGTCTTTCAGAGAATGTAGGTGGTTGAGCGACAGCGGGCGGGTTGGCGGCGGGCCAGGGCGTCGCCGTAAGCGGCATTTTTAGCCGAACCTCGGTGCCCCAGTCTGGACGGCTGACGATTTCGGCGGTGCCGCCGCGGCGCTGCATCCGCCCGCGGATCGATTCGCGGACGCCGAAGCGGTCGGCGGCGATGGCCTCCAGGTCGAAGCCGTCGCCTCTATCACGCACAAACACCTCGGCGGCCTGCGCGGTCATTTCCGCGTAAACCGATAGCGGCGGGCGTCCGTGAGCCACCGCGTTAACCAGCGCCTCGCGGGTAGCCTGCAACAGCGCAGATGTGTATTCGGTGGGAGGGCAATCGCCGACGACAACCACGTCGATAGCCACCGCCGGAATGGAAAGGGCTTCGGCAGCAGGGGATGTCGAGTAAACGGGCTTGCCAATCGCGCCGTCCTCTACCTGGGCCACCAGGGTGCGCAGTTCGGCGGCGAAGGAGGTGCCAGGGGCGGGGCGATCCTCATACATCCATTCGCGCAGTTCGCGTTCCTGGGCGCGAGCCATGCGGGCCACAGCATCGGCATTGGAGGCTTGGGCGCGGATCAGGGCCAGAGTTTGGAGTACGGAATCGTGCAGGTGAGCGGCGATGTCGGCGCGCTCGGCCTCACGGGCGCGGGCCGCGCGGGCGTCGCCCAGCTCCCGCACCATCCGCAGCCACCAAGGGGCAACCACGAGCGCAACCCCGATCAGCACCGCAAGAGCTGCCAGCCCGGCCTGCAACATGACCCAGCCGGGAGTGTCCTGGCCGATCAGCAGCAGCACGCCACCCACCAGCAACAACAGACCCGCCACCGGGCGCAGCAGGGTGCGTCGGGGCAATGATGTCGAACCATCGGGCGGGGCGGCAAGCTGTGACCAAGCCAGCGTGAGGCCACCGGCGGCCAGCACCAGCGGTATCACCCAGGTCTGCTGCCAATCCCAACCGCTTCGCACCGCGATAAGGAAGGCGGCCCCGACCAGTAGAACGACGCCGATCAGCACATCGCGGGTACGCACCCGCTCGGTCACCGTGTTCAGGTTCAGCCGGGCGGCGAGGCGTTGCAGGCTGACGGGTTCACTCGCCCGCGCTGCCGCCTGCGGGTCGCCCGCGGGCACGGTGAACCACCAAAATGAATACACCGCTAGCCCGGCGCCACCCGCGAGGCTGAGCAGAACCATCGCCGCGCGCACCACCTTCACCGGCAAGCCCAGGTGGGCGGCCAGACCCGCGCAGACGCCCGCAATCAATCGACCCTGCGTGGGGCGACGGAAGGGCAGGCGGGGGCTGCCGGGCGAAGTGTTCACCCCCTGATCGTGACACGTCTCACCACTAAAGTCCGCATCCGATGCCGAAAATGGGGGTATCCCACCAGAGATGCCAGGGGAAAACTCAGGGCCGACTCAGGGCATTACCCAATGGCGAAAGCCCCTTCGGCCGGGCAAGATCGTAACTATGAACACCGAACCTCATCCTCAGCAGCCAGCCCCTGGCAGCGAACAGCCGTCATATCAGCCGCCACCAACCCACTACCAGCCCGGCGCTCAACCCTCGACGCCCGGCCCTTCTGGCACGGATCGTTTCTTTATGTCCATCCGCCGCCTGGGCCTATTCCGCAGCGAGGAGCGTTGGGTGGGCGGCGTCGGCGGCGGCCTGGCCGCCCGCTACGGCTGGGATCCCACTTTGGTGCGTGGCCTGCTATTTCTGTCATTTTTCCTGGGCGGCTTTGGGCTGATGGCCTACGGCGTCGCCTGGGCCTTGCTGCCCGAACAGCGCGACGGTCGCATCCACTTAGAGCAGGCGATTCGCGGCAACTTCAATATTGCCCTGGTCGGCGCCGGTCTCGCCGTACTTAGCGGTACCGGCTGGTCAGGCGGCATTGGGCTGTGGCGCGGACCGTGGCCATTCCGGCTTGGCGTGTCACTGTTCCAGCTAGCCGCGCTGGCCGTCGGCGCCTGGCTCATTTATCGCCTCGTGCGCGACCGGCGCGATGTCCCTCCGGTGATGGGAGACTCCGCATATCCGGTGCCAACGTACTCTGCCCTAGCCGAACCAAGCATTCCTAGCGTGCCTGCCACCAACCCGGTTCCGTTCGTGGCCGAACCCACCCCGGTTACTTACCCGGTCCCAGCCTCCCCCACCAACTATCCGCCGCCATCTCCGGCGCCCATCACCGAGGTTAAGAACCTAAAGCCACGGGTTTTGGGTGCTGGTCCGGCTGCTTTCGGCATCGTTGCTGGCCTGCTGTTCATCGCGGGTGCCGCGATGGCTGGGCTTCGTCGCACCTCCTGGAGTCTGCCCTGGTCGCTCGACAACTATCCCGTACTCGCCTGGCTAGGTGTTGCCCTCGTCGTAGTTGGGGTGGGCATTGTAATCGCGGGTATCCGGGGCCGATCCTCGGGCGGGCTGGGCACACTCGCCATCATCGGCCTGGTGGTGGCCGCGCCGTGGACGATGGTCGCGATAGGTCATACAGACCTCATTACCGTTGGTCACAACGACGAGGTGATCTGGGTTTCACCCGGAGGGGGCGGCCTATCCATCACGGACGGCACCACCAGACCCCGCTCCGTAGCGGAGGCCGAGCGCGGCTTTCGCACCACTTTTGGCTCTCCCACCATCGATCTGACCGACCTCGACCTTACGGGCGCTAGCACCGATAACCCCATAGTGGTGCCAATCGAGCTAACCGCCGGCAGCCTGCAAGTGCGAGTGCCGCGCGACGTGGCCGTGGAGGCGGATGTGCGCATGTGGGGCGGCGAGATTTCCTGGTGTGTGAATGGCCCCTGCCAAAGCCACGCCCGCGTCGGCACCGGCACCGCGCGCCTCACCTCCGACGAGGCGGTAGACGATGGCCCCGTGTTGCGCTTGTTCATCCAACACCGCTTCGGCCAGACCGTAATCACCGACTAAACAAAATAAGGAGTTTTAAGATGAGTGAACACATAAGCCCCGAGTCCGAAGTGGTTTCGACAGGCGCAACCATTGAGGAGCCGCCAGCCCAGCCTGACTATGGCTCTCTCCCCGACTTCAGCGGTTACGAGCCACCAGTCGTCACAACGGCGACCTGGGCGCCACCGATCACCAATCCCAAGCCGCCGGTTAGCACCATCCCGCGTTCGTCCACCATCGTCTGGGGGTTAATCGTGCTGGCAGTCGGCATCGTCGTGATAGCCGCAGCCGCCGGGGCATCCTTCGACATGGGCCTGGCGATGATTTCTCTCATCGGGGCCGCGGGCCTGCTGCTCATCGGCGCTTCTGCCCTCGGATCCATCCGCCGCAAGAGCCGCCCTAACCGCTAGTCACTAAGGTCGATGATGATTTCCACCTCTACCGGAGCGTCCAGGGGCAGCACCGCCACCCCGACAGCCGAGCGGGCGTGAACCCCAGCCTCGCCGAAAATGTCACTAAGCACCTGTGAGGCGCCGTTGATTACGGCCGGTTGACCGGTGAACGACGGGTCGGAGGCAACAAATCCCGTCACCTTCACCACCCGAGCCACCCGATCCAGCGAGCCGACCAGCGCCTTGACCGCGGCCAGCGCGTTCAGCGCGCACTGTCGGGCATAACCGGCAGCCGCCTCGGGCGCCACCAGCCCCGGCCCCTCGCCCACCTTGCCCGTCTTAGGCATCACGCCATCGACGAACGGCAGTTGCCCCGAGGTATAGACGCGGCGGCCGCTTATCACGGCGGGCACGTAGGTGGCCACGGGAGCTGCCACCTCGGGCAGCGTGATGTTAAGTTCGGCCAACCGGGCCGCTATCCCCCCGGCCATCAGGCGGTCACCGGACGCTTTAGGTAGGCCACCAGGCCATTTCCGTCAGGGCCAGGGATCACCGTTACCAGCTCCCAACCATCTAGGCCCCAGGTGTCCAGGATCGCCTTGGTGTTATGAATCAGCAGCGGAATGGTTGCGTACTCCCAAGTAGTCATGCCCCAAGCCTACTGGGGTCGGTCATTTAGCGACGCGGTGCCCGAGTGTCAGTGGTTCGCAGTAACGTGCTGGATATGACGCTGCAACATGCACCCCAGCGCGCTATCCGGCCGCGCAAGCGGTATTTGCCTGTGGGGCAAATTGGCGCGTTGCTCGCGGCTTTCGTGGCCGTCTCGATGGTGGGGGGTTTGTTGGCCGCCGGGCTGCTGCTGCCCTATGCCACGGTGCTGACCACCGCCTCCGATCAGGCCACCACGCTGTTTGAGGAGGTGCCAGATGAGATCAGGCCCGGCCCGCTCTCACAGGTGTCGGTGGTTTATGCGGCGGACGGCCAGCCGCTGGCCACGTTCTACGCCCAGAACCGCATCGTCGTGCCGCTCGATCAAGTTTCCGAGGCGATGCAGCACGCCGTCGTCGCTATCGAAGATGAACGGTTCTATGAACATAACGGCATCGACATCCGCGGTGTTGCCCGCGCTTTCGTGAACAATCTGCTCGGCAACCCGCAGCAGGGCGCCTCGACGCTCACCCAGCAGTACGTGAAGAATGTGCTGATCGATGAGGCCGAACGCCGCGACGATCCCTTTGGTGTGATCGAGGCGCGGGAGGACTCCTTCGCCCGCAAGCTGCGCGAGATGAAGTACGCCATCGCGTTGGAGAAGGAGCTGACCAAAAATGAGATTCTTGAGGGCTACCTCAACGTGGCCCAGTTCGGCGTCAACAGCGTCTACGGCGTCGAGACGGCGGCCCGGTATTTCTTCGACAAGTCCGCCGCCGAGCTAACACCGGTAGAGGCCGCCACCATCGCGGGCGTGACCAAGGCTCCCGCCAAATTCGATCCGACCATCAACCCCGAACTGGCGCAGGCCAGGCGCGATGCGGTGCTTTACAAGATGTACTCCCTTGGCTACCTGCCCCTGGCCGAGTATCGGGCGGCGAAAGCCATCCCCATCGAGGACACCCTGCGCATCACCCCGGTACCCACCGGCTGTGCGACGGCAGAAGGAGCGGCGTTCTTCTGCTCCTACGTGATCTCGGTAATCAAGAACAGCCCGGAGTTCGGTCAAACGGAGGCAGAACGCCTGAATCTGCTGTATCGCGGCGGGCTATCCATCCATACGACGCTCGACCCAGACCTACAGGCCGCCGCCATCGAGCAACTGGCCGCCAATATCCCGTACCCGAACACCGCCAGCCTGGAGGCGGCCATCGTCTCGGTTGAGCCGGGCACCGGACGCATCTTGGCGATGGCCCAAAATGTGCCCTTTGATGCCCGCAGCAACCCCGCGCCAGATACCACGGCCATCAACTACACCGCCGACCCGGCACATGGCGCGTCGAAGGGCTTTCAGATTGGGTCTAGTTTCAAGGTGTACGTGCTTGCCGAGTGGCTGCTCTCCGGGCGTACCCTCAATGATCTGGTGGACGCGAACCGCAGGGAGCGTCCACTAACCGATTTCACCGGCTACTGCTTCGCCTCGTTGGCCGCCGGACAAACCTGGAATCCGGCGAATGTGGGTGACGATCCCGGCGGGCAAGTCTCGGTGTTCCGCGCCACCTCCTCCTCGATCAACACCGCCTACGCCGACATGGCCCGGCAGCTCGACCTGTGCAATATTCGCGACACCGCCTGGAGCATGGGGTTCCGGCCCACGCAGGGTTGGCGTGAGGGCACCTCGGTAACGCTGTACCAGCCCGAACGCGAGGATATTCTCGTGGCCCCGGCAATGATCCTGGGCACCCAGCCCACCTCGCCGCTGTACCTCGCCGCCTCGTTTGGCACCCTCGCATCGAACGGCACATACTGCGAACCGATTGCGATCACCCGCGTCACCGATTCTTCAGGCCTGGAACTTCCGGTGCCCTCCGCCAACTGCAACCCGAACGCGCTGCCTCCAAACGTCGCCGCGACGGCGGTTCATGCGCTGCAAAGGGTAATCACCGAGGGCACGGCCTCCCGTGGCGGCCTTGCGGGCGGTCGGGTGGCTGCGGGTAAGACCGGCACCAACCAGAATGCCTCGCAAACCTGGTTCACCGGCTTTACCCCGCAAGTGGTGACGACGGCCTGGGTGGGCGAGGCAGATGGTGAGACCCCGCACCTGGACATCATGTTCGAGGGTCGCCGCATCCGTCCGCTGTATTCCAGCACGTTGGCGGTGCCGCTGTGGAAGTCATACATGGATGTGGCACTTGCGGGTTACGAGAAGTTGCCCTTCCCTGCCCCCGATCCGGCGTTGGTGGGAAAGGTGCAGACGCCTACGCCCGTGGTTGATCCCGACGCACCCACTGAGGAGGAGCCAACGGCGGAGGTTCCGCTGGAACCGAACGATCCCACCGAGACCTCCGACCCGCCTGCCGAGGCTCCCTCCGCCGAGCCAGAAGATTAGGGAATAATCCCCTCCATGACGCTGCGACAAGTGATCGGTGCCGCAACTGCGGCTGCCGGGGCAGGACTGGGCTACGCCTACCTGGAGACCAAGCGGTTTGTGGTGCGGGAGGTGACGGTGCCGGTGCTACCTGCCGGGGCGACTGATGTGCGGGTGCTGCACGTCTCCGATCTGCATGTGCTGCCTTCTGGGCGTCGTAAGCTGGCTTGGGTGCGCTCCCTGGCCGATCTGGCGCCGGATCTGGTGGTGAACACCGGCGATAACCTGGCCCACCCCGACGCGGTTGCGCCGCTGGTGGCGGCGCTGGCCCCGCTGCTTAGGCGGCCAGGCGTGTTCGTGAATGGCTCCAACGATTATTGGGCACCGATACCGAAAAACCCGGCCCGATACCTGTTGCGCGACGCCCGGCTGGAACCCAACGAGCCGCGCCCTCTGCCCTGGGGGCAGCTGGTTAACGCTTTCACCGAGGCTGGATGGGCCGACCTGAATAATCACCGCGCCGTGGTGACGCTGGCAGACGGGCGCCGCCTGTCATTCGTCGGCACGGATGACGCTCACCTAGACCTAGATGAGTTTCCCGCCCCGATGATTGAATCTCCCGATTCCGCCGCGCCTCTGCTGCATATCGGCGTCACCCACGCCCCCTACCAGCGAGTGCTCTCGGGCT
>WQZL01000093.1 GCA_009780755.1 Promicromonosporaceae bacterium
CAGCACATCGAGAAGTTCATCCCCCGACAGATCACCAATCTGATCGACGGCGTGCGCCCCCGCCTGTACGGCGCCGGACTAAATGTGCGCGACTGGATTCACGTCGAGGATCACAACTCGGCGGTTTGGGCCATCATCGACAAGGGCCGCGTCGGCGAGACGTACCTGATTGGTGCCGATGGGGAGAAGAACAACCTAGAGGTGGTCGAGACGCTGCTGGAGGTGTTCGGGCGACCGAAGGATGACTTCGACCACGTTGCCGACCGGCCAGGCCACGACCTGCGCTACGCCATTGATGCGACGCTGTTGCGCGAGGAGCTGGGCTGGGAGCCGAAGTACACCGACTTCCGCTCCGGGTTGGAGGCCACGGTTGCCTGGTACCGGGCTAACGAGGGGTGGTGGCGTCCGGCAAAGGCCGCCACCGAGGCCAAGTATCAGGCTGCCGGGCACTAGGCTCATACTTGTGATTCCTGGCCTTCCGCGTTCGGCGCGCCCTAAACATGCGCGCTTCAAGGATGTTGCTGATCTCCATGAGGAGGTCACCCTGGTGGCCGCGCCCGAGCCGATCACCCGCACGTCGGTGCTATATCCGACAACCGCAACCATCGCGGCGGTCTCCAAGGCTCCGGTTATGCCGGGCGGAGACGAGACGATAGAGCTTGAACTGGATTTACCAGATTCAGAGGCGAAGCCAATCGAGCCACCGGAAACTGGTGGCAGGCTTCCGGCACATGCCCGTGCCTTTGCCGCCCACCGCACGGCCAAGGGCATCGGCCTGGTGCTTATTGGCGCGATAACCTTTGGCCTCGCCGGGGCAGCCACCGCTGCCATCCGCATCACCGGCAACATCACCTCCGTAGACGCCGATTCGATCCTTGCCGACCACGGCATCGAACGCCCCGCGCGGCCAACCCCGGCTCCCGAGGATCCTGAGCAGGGGCATCCGTTGAATATCCTGGTTATGGGTTCGGACTACCGGGGTGGCGAGAATCTGCAACTGGGTGGTGGTGGGTTTGAGCCGGGCGCTCGCTCGGATACCACGATGATCGTGCACATCTCGGCGGATCGCCGACGAGCCGAGATAGTTTCCATCCCCCGGGACACGATGGTGGACATTCCGCAGTGCCCCACCTCCGGCGGTGACCTGTCACCTGCCGTCGGGTACAACCGATTCAACGCCGCCTTCGCCTTCGGCGAGATGCGCGGCGGCGACGTGGAATCCGCCGCCCTGTGCACGCTAACCACCGTCGAGGCCATCACCAACGTGCGCATGGACGGCTTCGTGGTGATGGATTTCGCTGGCTTCCGCAACATGGTTGATGCCCTCGGCGGGGTGGACATCTACGTAGAGCGGGCCATCTTCTCCCCGAAGGCAGACGATCTGCGGCTGCCCGCCGGTTGGAATCACCTAGACGGCGTCACCGCGTTACAGTTCGCCCGCGCCCGCATCGGGCAGGGTCTAGGTGATGGTTCCGACCTGGGGCGTATTGAGCGGCAGCAGCAGCTAATGACGGCCATCGCGGGCGAGGACCTTGACTCTAACCTGCTCACCGATACCCCCTCACTGATCCGTTTCCTTAACGCCGCCACCAGGTCGATGACCATGTCGGCCAACTTCGCATCGATCAACGGCCTGGCGGGGCTGGGTTACTCCCTGCGTCATATTCGGCCAGATGCGCTTGAGTTCATCATGGCGCCCATCGCCTTGAACCCGCGAAACCCGAACACCCTCGTTTTCACCGAGGATGCCGAGCGTCTTTGGCACAACATGCGCCACGGCCTGCCCTTGACTAGCGGCGATACGGAGTAATGAATACGTGTACGCAGCTCCTCTTCACGTTCACAAACCCTGCACGCGCCACCCTCACAGCTGTGATAGGGCGACGAACGCCCGGCCCTTAGGCTCGGTTTTGTGATTCCCGGTCTTCCGCGTTCGGCGCGTCCTAAGCATGTGCGCTTTAAGGATGTCGCTGACCTCAACGAACCGGTCACCCGAACCTCGGCGCTATACCCAACAACCTCAACCATTGCGGCGGTCTCCAAGGCGCCAACTCTCCCGGCTGAGTCCGAGACGACGATGGTGATAGAAATCGAACCGGAGACAACCAGCTCCGTAGCGGAGCCAGAGCTTAGGGCCAGGCTTCCGATGCACGCCCGTGCCTTCGCCGCCCATCGCGTGGTCAAGGGCGTCGGCATGGTGCTAGTCGGCGCGTTAACCTTCGGCATCGTCGGAGCGACCACCGCCGCCGTCCGCATCACCGGCAACATCACCTCCGTGGACGCCGACCGCGTCTTCGCCGAACATGGCATCGTTCGCCCGGAGATGCCGCCGCCGGAGGATCTTTACGCGGGGCAGACGCTGAACATCTTGATTATGGGCACCGACAGCCGCGAGGGGGAAAACGCAGAACTCGGCGGCGAGAACGAGGGCGCCCGCTCCAACACCACCATGATTATGCAGCTATCGGCGGATCGCCGTAATGTCTGGGTCGTGTCCATCCCGCGTGACACGATTGTTGATGTCCCGCAGTGCCCCACAACCGATGGCAGCCTCACCACGGCCCGCAGCGGCATTCGGTTCGGCCATGCCTTCGCCATCGGTAAAGCCCGTGGCGGCAACATGGAATCCGGGGCGCTGTGCCAACTCGCCACCGTCGAAGCCATCACCAATGTCCGCATGGATGGCTTCGTAGTGATGGACTTCATCAGCTTCCGGGACATGGTTGATGCCCTCGGCGGGGTAGACATGTACCTTCCGGGTGCCATTTTCTCCCCACGAACCAACTACCTGACCCTGGCGGCGGGCTGGCACCGTTTTGACGGGACGACGGCATTACAGTACGCCCGCGCCCGCACCGGGCAGGGTCTAGGCGACGGCTCCGATCTAAGACGCATCGAGCGGCAGCAAGATCTGATGATGGCCATCGCGGGTGAGGCGCTCGACTCTAACCTGCTCACCGACGCGCCGCAGCTGATCCGGTTCCTCAACGCCGTCACGGATTCGATGCTCATGTCCTCGAATTTCGCCTCGGTCACAGGGTTGGTCGGCCTGGGCCATTCCCTGCGGCATGTTCGGCCCGACAACATCAACTTTCTCATGACTCCAATCACCGCAAACCCGGCTGACCGCAACACCGTGTTGTTCACGGAGGATATCGAGCGGGTCTGGGACAACCTGCGTCATGGCCGCCCCCTGGATACCCCGGCGGGCGACAACGTGACGGATGACAATACCGAAATTGAGGTGGCGCAATGAGTAACTCACGAAGCCTTCCACCGTCATTTACTCCCGGTGGCGACGATCAACGCCCACCTGCCCCCGACGCGGTACCCGTCAGTGGCGCTATCGAAAGCGTCCTTCACGCCCGGCCCGAGATGGTACCGGCGCCGCCTCCCCGCGTGCGTCGCATCTCTTCTGGGGAAATACCCATCCTGCCGAACACTTCCCGGCGTTCCGTGTTCACCCGAGCGACACCTGTGGTTACCCCGCCCTCACCCCCGGTGATCCAGCCGCGGTACGCGCCCAGCGAGGCGGACCAGTTCAGCCAGCTGCGGGTTGCTGCGCCGACGACCGACCCGCAGCCGGTGGTCACCCCCCGACGCAAGCGGCGCAAGGGTCGCATCATCGCGCTAGTGCTGGTGCTGGTGCTGGTGGCGCTGCTCGCCTGGCCCATCGGATTGTTGTTGTGGGCGCGCGGGCAGATAAACCACATCGAGGCGCTTTCCGGGGCGCCGTCCACCCCCGGCACCACCTGGTTGCTGGCCGGGAATGACGAACGCGGCTCGGGCGGCGTTGAGGATGCCACCACCGGGTCGCGCACCGACACGATCCTGCTGCTACACCAGCCGGTATCCGGCCCCACCGCGCTCATTTCGATTCCGCGCGATACCGCCGTGACCATCCCCGGCCGAGGTCTAAACCGCATCAATGCCGCCTACGCTTTTGGTGGGGCGCCGCTGCTGGTACAGACCGTCGAGCAGCTGACCGGCCTGACCATCGATCATTACATCGAGATTGGCTTTGGCGGGCTGGTTGATGTGGTCGATGCCATCGGCGGCGTGGAACTGTGTTCCGATCTGAATGTGAACGACGTAATGAGCGGCATGATCTGGACGCCAGGCTGTCACGAGGTCAATGGCGTGGAGGCTCTTGCCTTCTCCCGGATGCGCTTCTCCGACCCGCTCGGTGACATTGGCCGCGCCGATCGGCAGCGGCAGCTAATCAGCGCCATCATGCGTGACCTGGCAAGCCCGTCGTTGTTGTTCCAGCCTGGCTCACAGGTCGCGTTGATTCGCTCCGGCTTTGACTCACTGGCGGTCAGCTACGGCACCGGCATTGTCGATTTCGGGCGGCTCGCCCTGGCCTTTAGGGCCGCCACCGGCGAGGGCGGTGTCACCGGCACTCCGCCGATTTCTAGCCTCAACTATCGTCCCGGCGGCACCAACATGTCTTTGGTGCAGCTCAACCCAAATACCGTGGGCCAGTTCTGGGAGGATCTACGCGAGGGCAACCTAGAACCCGGTGTGGTCAACGCCCTTCCGGCCAGAAGTAACGGCTGACGCCCGTTTGCGTCGCCACCGCGCACCATCGGCTTCGATCAGGCCGCGAAGTTCGAGTAGGCCAAGCGCGCCGAGTACCCCCGGTAGCGGATGGCCAGCATCCCGCAGGAGGGAGTCGGTATCGATGCTGGCCCGCAGGGGAAGGGCATCGAGTACGGCGCGGGCGATGGGATCGAGATCGTCGATGGCCCGCAGTTCCCCAGCGGGCGCCTCGGCCACGTCACTCGTCGATCCGGCGAGTTCGGCAACCTCGGCCGCATCGGTAACGCAGACCGCCAGGCCGTCGCGCAGCAGTTGATGACAGCCGCCAGAGGTCATGGATGTAACCGGGCCGGGCACTGCGCCGACGGGACGCAGCAGGGCGGCCGCATGACGAGCGGTAGAAAGCGCCCCGGAACGCCAGGCTGCCTCAACTACCACCGTGGCGTCGGCCAGCGCCGCGATCAGCCGGTTCCGGGAAAGGAATCTTTGCTTATGCGGCGCCGCACCCGGCGGCATTTCCGCAATGATCGCGCCTCGGTGAATGATCTTCGTTAGCAGGTTGTGATTCCCCCGTGGGTAAAGCTGATCCACTCCCCCGGCCAGCACGGCGAGAGTGTGGCCACCTGCGACCAGTATTCCGTGGTGGGCCGCCGCGTCAATACCGTAGGCACCACCGGAAACAACCCCGAACCCGCGATCACTAAGGCCCGCCGCCATCTTACGAGCCACATGCTCGCCGTAGCCGGTGGCGGCGCGTGCCCCCACCAGAGCCACCATCCGACGGCAGGCGGCGGCTAGGTCTGGATCGCCGCGCACCCACAGCACGAAGGGGGAGCCGACGCCAAGATCGCGCAACCCGGCGGGCCAGCGGGGGTCATCAGGTAGCAGCAGCGTACCGCCGAGCAGGTCAAGCGCCCGCAAGTCACGTCGCGCATCGAGATCAGGCAGCCGCGTTGACCAGCGGGCCACGCCAGCGGCTAGCGCCTCGCTCTGGACTCCGTGATGTTGCTTGAGCAGCCAGGCAAGCGCACCAGAGGTGCCGAGGTGGGCCACCAGGGTGCCTGCGACCTCGTCGCCAGGTTCGGCCAGGCGTGACCAGGCCGCAGCGGCCAGCCTCGGATCATCGATGTCGAAGGGCACGGTGTTCATGTCAGTCTCCCGTTACGCAGCAGTAGAGCTTGGCCGATATCGGCGGCAGTGGGTTCTCCCCGCCCGGCAAGATCGGCGATGGTGTGAGCGACCCGCAGCACCCGGTCGGCTCCGCGCAGCGAGATAGTTCCCGCATCCAAGGCCAAATCAACCTCGCGCATGATCTCCCAGCGAGAACGGATCCGCTCCCGCAACCAGGTGCCAGAAACCTGGGCATTCGTGGTCCAGGGCGTGCCGGCCAGGCGGGCGCGGGCGGCCTCGCGGGCGACAGCGACCCGCGCGGCCACCACAGCCGATCCCTCCCCGCGCTCCCCCTGTAACCCGGCTCGGCCTAGCGCCTCCACCTCCACCTGTAGATCAACGCGATCTAGCAGTGGCCCGGACATCTTGGCTGCATAACGGCGACGAGCCATCGGCGTACACGAACAGCTCAAGCCCTTGCCCGAGGCCATGCCGCAGGGGCAGGGGTTGGCGGCCAGCACCAGTTGGAATCGTGCCGGGAAGCGGGCTATGCCGCCGGAACGGTGGATCACCAGCTCGCCGTTTTCCAGGGGTTCTCGCAGCGATTCCAACACGTTGACCGCAAATTCCGGCGTTTCATCAAGAAACAACACCCCGCAGTGCGCCCTCGACGCCGACCCGGGGCGCGGCATTCCTGAACCGCCGCCCACCACCGCCGCCCTGGTGGCCGTGTGATGCGGGTCTTCGAAGGGCGGGCGGGTAATCAGCCCACCGGCGGCGTCAAAGGTGCCCGTGATGGAGTGCACCGAGGTGACATCCACCGCCTCCGTCTCGGTCAAATCCGGCAGGATGGTCGGCAGCCTAGCGGCGAGCATCGTCTTGCCCGTGCCTGGCGGACCCATCAGCAGCAGGTGATGGCCACCGGCCGCCGCGATCTCTAGGGCTAGGCGGGGCAGGGTCTGGCCGATCACGTCGGCCAGGTCGCCCGGTTCTCGCCGCGCGGCAGCAATGCGGGCGGGTCGTACCGGCTCGACGTCGGGTATCCCCTCCGGTTCTCCGCCGTGCAGGGCTACCACCTCGGCCAACGAGGTGGCACCCCGCACCCGCGCGCCGGGCACCAGGGATGCCTCGGTCACGTCGGCTGTTGGCACCACCACATCCGGGTATCCGGCGGCGACGGCGGCGTTAACCATAGGCAGCACGCCACGCACGGGTTGAAGACGCCCGTCTAGGCCGAGTTCGCCGATGTGCACCACCCTCGATAGTTGCCCATCTTGCGGTATCTCCCCTGCCCCGGCTAGCACGGCCACTGCGATGGCTACATCAAAGGCCGAGCCAGACTTGGGCAGCGATGCTGGCGAGAGGTTTACGGTTATCTTGCGGTTGGGCCAGCCAAGCCGACTGGAGAGTACCGCCGCCCGCACGCGGTCTCGACTCTCGCTCAGGGCCGCGTCGGGCAGGCCCACCAGGGCGAAACCGGGTATGGAGTAGGCGAGCTGGGCCTGCACCTCTACGACGTAACCGGAGAGGCCGACGAGGCTGACGGCCGCCGTTGTGCCCAGGCTCATAGCGACACCCCCTTGATTAGCTCAATGGTGGGGATACCGTCGGGCGGGAGTAGCACGGAGACCACGTCGATGCGTAGTTCAACGTACCGAGGCCGAGTATTCGGCGAGTTACTGGCCAACCATTGCCCAAGCAGGCGACCAATGCGAGCCAACTTGGCCGGGGTCACCGCCTCGAAGGGGTGACCGAAGCGCGCGCTGGAGCGCGTCTTGACCTCCACCGCTGCCAGCACTCGGCCATCGAGGGCGACGGCATCAAGCTCGCCGCCAACCCCGCGCCAGTTCCGGTCAAGTATCCGGTACCCGTTTTTCTCCAGAAACTGAGCGGCCAACTGTTCGCCGCGCCTACCAACCTCATCCTTCGCCGCCATGACGATCACCTCCGAACAACAGCGTTACGGAGGATGCCTCGACGCGTCAGAGCGGGCTGGGTCGCCTGTGGATTGAGACGAAGATTTACCGCCTGTGGATAGGTAGTTTCTAGCCGTTGTCTCGATTCAGCGCTTCTAGGAAGTGGTCACACTTCTCCGGCGATACTGCTGTGTGAGCGGCAGGTTCCAGCTGCGGCGGTGGTGTTCGGTGGGGCCGAGGCAACGGAGCGCGGCTATGTGCTTGGCCGACGCGTAGCCCTTGTTGCTATCCCAGCCGAACTCCGGGTGTTGTTCTGACAATTCGGTTAGCAGGGCATCCCGTGCCACCTTTGCCAGCACACTGGCGGCCGCCACCGAAGAGCAGGTCTGGTCGGCCTTGACCATGAGCCGCACCCTGGGCGCTGACGGCGCCTCGATATCGAATAGATCCCCTTGTTCGGGCCGGGAGAGCCAGTCATGAGCGCCGTCCAGGATCACCACATCGATGGGGCGCGCGCAGGTATGAGCTGCCTGTTGCAACGCGCGCTGTCCGGCCAGGCGCAGCGCGGCGATGATGCCCAATTCGTCGATCTCCCCGGGTTGCGCATACCCGACGGCCCAGGCCACTGGCCAATCCCGCAGCCGGGGCGCCAACACCTCGCGGGCCTTGGCCGTCAGCAGTTTTGAATCGGCCGTGCCTACCGGCGCCTCCCCAGTTGTCGCACCAATGACGACAACACCCACACAGACCGGCCCGGCCAACGCGCCGCGGCCCACCTCATCCATCCCGGCCACCAACACGGCGTCGGCGGCAATCAGGTCGCGCTCGGCTTTCAGGGTGGGGGTGGGTTTTCCGCTCATGGATTTGGGACGTGTTCAAAAACGGAGCCAGGGTTGCGATGCCAAGTAAGTTGGCCGAGCGGCCACACGGTGGCAAACGCCGTGCCCACCACGTTATCTATCGGCACAAAACCGCCGCCGGGATCGTTCATGTGATACCGCGAATCCGTCGAGTTTTGCCGGTTGTCGCCCATCACAAACAGATGACCGGCGGGCACCACCACGTCAAACTCGGTGTGGCTCGGTAGCGAACCGGTCTTGATGTACAAGGTCTCATCGATAGGCACGCCGTTTACCGTCACCAGGCCACCTGCTGCCGTGCAGCATTCGACGTGATCGCCGGGCAGGCCGATCACGCGCTTAATCAGGTGTTCACCGGTGTCCTGCGGCAGCAAGCCCACCGCTGTTAGGCCGCCGATGAAGAAGTTGGCGATGGGACCACGGTCGGGGGCCGCATGCGGTTCGAGCCAACCGCCGGGATCCTGGAATACCACGATGTCACCGCGGTTAATGTCGAGAAAACGTGGCACCAGGCGCGAGACCATCACCCGATCGCCCACCTGCAACGTTCCCTCCATCGATTGACTCGGGATGAAGAATGCCTGCATCAAGAATGTCTTAATCAACCACGACAACACGAGCGCGCTAACCACAATGATGGCTGTCTCCCGCAGCAGGCTAAAACCCCTGTGTTTTTTGCCGTGCCGGGCGTGGCGCGAATCGGCCGCTGAAGCCTCATCGTCGGCAATATCGCTTACCGCCGCTTCGGGAGCGGAGGTCGGCACCTCCTGAACCACGACCGGGTTTTCAGCGGCGAATGCTATCTGTGGGGCAGTCTGGACCGGTGGCTGAACTTCAACCGGCAGATGCTGGCCGGGGTACGACACAGCCGGGATTCCGGCAACAAACTCTGGGTGTTCGACAACCGGGGCAACCTGGACCGGAGGCTGAACCTCAACCGGCAGACGCCGACTGGGGTACGCCGCGGCGGCGGGAGCGTAGGCGGAATAGTATCCGGCCACAGCTTGGGCTTGGGCCTGAGCCTGAGCCTGAGCCTGAGCCTGAGCCTGAGCCTGAGCCTGAGCCTGAGCCTGAGCCTGAGCCTGAGCCTGAGCCTGAGCCTG
>WQZL01000094.1 GCA_009780755.1 Promicromonosporaceae bacterium
ACTTATCCCGCGCACGCGCGATGAGCGCGAGCGACCATCCGACATAAACCCGGTAATGAAGGAGATCGGCCTTGGCTGCAAATAAGCGAGAGCGCCAGAAGAAGGAGGCGCAACGCATCGCTGCTTGGGAAGCCCAGCGGGCACGTAAGCAGCGCAGGCAGCGCATCATCGCTGGCTGTGTCGCCGGGGCGATGGTGGCAGGTGTGGCCGCGGGCATTGTGGTACTCGCCCTGAATCATGGCGATGCGCCCGTCGATGCCGGTACGCCTCCTCTCAATTACATTCCCACACCAGAACCGATGCCCGAGGTCACCCCGGAGATGAGTGTGCCCGATCCAGCGCTGGCCGAGAATCGCACCTGGACAGCCACGATGTCCACCTCCCAGGGCACCATCGAACTCGAACTGTTCGGCGCCGAGGCACCGCAGGCCGTCGCCTCGTTCGTATACCTGGCGAGACAAGGCTTCTTCAACGACACGCCGTGTCACCGGCTGACCACCGCAGGCATCTTCGTACTGCAATGCGGCGACCCGACCGGCCTTGGCACGGGCGGTCCCGGATACAACTTTGGCCCAATTGAGAACGCGCCCGCCGACAACATGTACCTGACCGGCACCCTAGCGATGGCCCGACGCGGCGGCGACGGCTTCTCGATGGGTTCGCAGTTCTTCCTCGTCTACGAGGACTCTATGATTCCCGCCGATGGCGCGGGTGGTTACACCGTCTTCGGACGGATCACATCTGGCCTGGACATCCTCCAGGCAGTCGCTGACGCAGGCGTGGCGGGTGGAGCCGGTGACGGCCACCCCGCCCTGCCGGTCACAATCGAAGGAGTTGACGTCCAATGATCCAGTCCCCCCAAACCCCTGCGGTGGAGACGCCCGAAGCAGCGGTTGAGCCGATCCCGGTGGTTGAGCCTGCCGAAACCACCTCCCCAGCGGTTGAGCCTGCCAATGAGGCGCCGACTGCTGAGGAAACACCGGCTACCGTGGACGCCACCCCTGAACCACTCGAACCCGCCACCGATCTCCCGGTGGAGACCCCCGAAACGGCGACAGAACCAGCCCCAGCGGTGGTTGAGCCTGTCGAAATCCCTGAGCCAAGCCCCGCCGAAACCGCCCCGGTCGCCACCGAGGAGCCGCTGGGCGCGGAGGCGACCCCCGTGTTTGACGAGATGCTCGCTGCCGTAGCCGAATCTCCGGCGGAAGCGGTCACACCGGAGGCGGAAGCCGCTCCGGCGGTCGCGGCGCCCGGCTTAAAGCCTGCTGGCCTACCACGTCCGATGGGTCGCCCGGCAGTTCCCGGAAAGCCTGTCGCAGCAGCCCCGGTCGCCCCGATTCTTGACCCAGCCGCCGTCACCGCTGCCGAGGCGTTCGGTCGCGTTGACGAGGAGGGCAACGTCTACGTCCTAGACGGCGATAACGAGCGCCTCGTCGGGCAGGTGCCAGGCGCCACCCCATCGGACGCGATGGGCCTGTATGTGCGCCGCTATCTGGACCTGAACGCCAAGACCGCGCTGTTTGAAGCGCGTCTGGCGGGTACCGACCTGGCCACTAAGGAGATCGACCAAACGCTGTCCCGCCTTACCGCCGAGACAACCGAGCCTGCTGCCATCGGCGATCTGGCCGCGCTACGCGAGCGGGTTGCAGCCGTGGGCGCCGTGGCTGCCGAGCGTCGCAAGGCCATCGAAGCCGAGCGGGCTGCCGCGAAGGCCGAGGCTCTGGTCGCTCGCACCACCATCGTCGAGGCTGCGGAAAAGATTGCCGCTACCGACCCGCAGCGGATGCAGTGGCGTCCCGCCGGAGAGGAGCTGCGGACGCTACTGGATTCATGGAAGGATGCTCAACGCAACGGCCCTCGCCTGAATCGTGCGGATGAGGATTCCCTTTGGAAGCGGTTCAGCGCGGCTCGCACCAGCTTCGACCGGGAGCGTCGCCACTATTTCTCCGAGTTGGAGGAGAAGAACTCTTCGGCCAAGGCTGCCAAAGAGCGACTGGTGGCCGAGGCCGAGAAGCTGTCAACCAGCAAGGATTGGGGAGCCACCGCTGGCGCCTACCGCGATCTGATGGCTAAGTGGAAGGACGCCGGTCGCGCCTCCCGCAAGGATGACGACGCGCTATGGACCCGCTTTAGGGGCGCCCAGGATAAGTTCTTCGCCGCTCGGGAAGCCGACAACGCCGCCACCGATGCCGAATTCGCCAAGAATCTGGAAATCAAGGAAAAGATTCTGGCCGACGCCGAGGCGTTGCTACCGATCAAGGATCTGGCCGCAACCAAGGCCGCGCTGCGCTCTATCCAGGATCGCTGGGAGGCCGCAGGTAAGGTGCCCCGCAACGACGTGCGCCGCGTGGAAAACCGGATGCAGGCCGTTGAACAGGCGGTTCGCGATGCCGAGCAGGCACAGTACAACCGAGTAGACCCGGAGAAGCGCGCTCGCGCCGAGGGTGCCCTGTCCCAGCTAGAAGAGGCAATCGCCAAGTTGGAAGCCGATCTAGTTAAGGCCACGGGTGACAAGCGTAAGGTGGCCGAGATCGAGGCCGCCATCGCCGCTCGCAAGTCGTGGCTGGAGCAGGTGGCCCGCGCCGCCGAGGAGTCGCGCGGCTAATTTCTCGGTCGTGCCTACGCCGGGCGAATGAGTCGGCCTGTATCGGCGCTTCGCGCCTCAGACACTCAATCGCCTCGGTGATTACGAGCAAGCTCGCATCACTCTCGGCTCAGTCGCGTCTACGCCGGGCGGACGAGTCGGCCTGTACGCCGGGTTCTGTTCCGTTGCCGCTGGTTTCCCAGCAGAACGGCGACGGTCATCCATCTAGGCCGTGGGTTGCCCCACGGCTCGAGCGGTCTACCCGGCAGCTCGGGCGGGCCGCCCTCAAACGCTGCCTGTCTGACCTTGCTTCGGGTGGGGTTTACCTAGCCGCCCCCGTCACCGAGGGCGCTGGTGGGCTTTTACCCCACCGTTTCACCCTTACCCATCTCTGCGCTGATTCCGCCAGGGGCAATCAGCGCGGAGATGGGCGGTTTGTTTTCTGTGGCACTTTCCCGTGGGTCACCCCAGGTGGCCGTTAGCCACCACCCTGCCCTGCGAAGCCCGGACGTTCCTCGGTGCCTGTTACCAGGCCACGCGACCGTCCGACCGACTCGTCCGCGAGGCATAGTCTACGTCGGAACGCCTACCGCCTGCCTCCTGAGCGGCTAGCCGTGTTCGTGGTGTCAGCCAGCCCAAGGCCCAGCAAGGGTATTTCGCCCCTCAGGCCGCCGTTAAGTCGGCCAGGCGAACCAGAATGCGACCGCATTCCTCGCAGCGAATCACCTGATCTAGTGGGGTTGAGCGGGCCGCGTCCAGATCGGAGGCGGTCAGTTGCAGCGCGCAACCCTCGCAACGGCCGGCTCGAAGAACCGCCGCACCCACGCCATCCTTGCGGGCGCGAATCTGTTCGTAGGTGGAAACTAAGGCGGCGTCGATGGTGGCTGCGATAGCCGCCCGTTCGGTAACGGCGGCGCGCCCCTCGGCATTGATCTCCTGGAAGGCGGCATCCCGCTGCCCCTCTACCGCCGCCTTTTCGGCCAAGAGGTCAGCCTGGGCCTTTTCCACGCCTGCAAGGGCTTCCTGGTGAGCCTCCAGCTTTTCCATCAGTTCAAGCTGTGTTTCTTCGAGGATTTCCCGGCGATGCCCGAGCGCGGCCAGGTCTTCAACTAGGGCGAGGGTGTCTTTGGCGGAGATGCCACCGTAGTCGATACGTTGCTGGTCGCGTTCGGCGCGGGCGATCACCTTTGCCACGTCATCCTCGGCCTTGGTCACGTCGCGTTGAAGGTCTTTTACTGCGGTTCGTGAATCCACTAGCGAACCATGCAGGTCGGCTATCTGTGCCTCCAGCTCAGCTATGCGGGCCAACGTTGGATGCGTGGCCTTGGCGTGCCTAAGTTGGCTTGCCCTCGTGTCGAGGGCTTGCAGGTCGAGCAGACGAAGTTGGTCGGCGTGGGTAGGCATTAGCAGTCCTGTCCTTACAGTTAGCGCGTCAATGACTCAGCGTAGCTGTCCAAGGATCGGTCACCCGCTCCGAAACGCGGCATTCCACAGTTGTTCCAAAGCGTTCAAGCAGCGTAGATGTTAGGTCTACAGCCGCGTAACGTAGCCAGGGCCATTCAGAGGCAAAGTGTGCGGTATCCACCAGGTATGGGGTGCCACCTTCGAAGTCGGCCCGCTCCCGTAGCTCCGATGCGGGGTGGTGGCGTAGGTCGCTAGTCACGTAGACGTCCGTCTGCGCGGCGCGCACGGCATCGAATAGCGAATCGCCCGATCCGCCGACCACGGCCACCGTGGTCACCTGTGCGTCCAGGTCACCGGCCACGCGCACGCCTTGGGCCACCTTGGGCAGCGCGCCAGCCACACGCTCGGCAAAGGCGCGCAGCGTTATCGGTTCGGCCAGGCGACCAACCCGACCAATGCCGGTCTCGGCACCCTCGCCATGCGCGATGAGCGGAGTGCGGTCGATGATGCCGACAGCGTCCGCTAGGGCATCGGCCACTCCGCGAGGCGCAGAATCGGCGTTTGTGTGCGCGTTGTATAGGGCTACCCCGGAGGTGAGCAGTCGGTGCACCACCGCGCCCTTGAAGGTAGTGGCGGCAACCGAGTGAACGCCCTTTAGAAACAGGGGATGATGCGTAACCACCAGGTCTGCCCCCCATTCCAGAGCCTCATTCACCACTGCGGCTACAGGATCGACGGCGAACAACACCTTGGTTACCGGAGCCGCCGGGTCACCGGCGATCAGCCCTACAGAATCCCACGCCTCAGCCGTGTCCGGGGGGTATAGGTCTTCTAAGGTGGCCACAACATCACGAAGGTTAAGGCTCATACCCAGACCATAGTCGCTAACCCTCAGCTCCACCGCTAACCGTTAACCGGCGAGGTCGGTCATTTGCGTTGAGGTCGGTACCCCGAGCGACCGATCTCGACGCAAATGACCGATCTCGATGGTAAAGGTCTTGGCGCGCTGGCCGGGCGGCTAATCGACCTCGGAGTAGGCGTTAACGATGGCCACCGAGAGGGGGAACTCAACCGGGGCGCCGGGAAACAGCAGACGGCCAGCCTCGACAGCGGCCTCACGCAGAGCGTGCGCCACCTCCTCGGCGAACGCGGCTGGGGTATGCACCACCACCTCGTCATGCACGAAGAACGCCAGATGTGGGCGTCCGGCGAAGGGATCTGAATTCTGCGCTCCCTTCGAGCCGGAGATTGACGGGTCAGTTCCCAGCGCCCAAAGCCGCCTGCGGGTGGAGGCCAGCCAGGCCATCGCCCACTCGGCGGCGGTGCCCTGCACCACGAAGTTACGGGTAAACCTCCCCCGTGCGCGGGCCGCCGACCGTTCCCGTTCGGCGTCGTTCGCATCCTCTGGGGGCGCCCGGTATGGATTAGGTGCCCTAGATTCCGGCGGCGGCGAGCCTCGTCCCAGCCAGGTAGATACCTGTTCGCCTCGCTCCCCTGCCCTGGCCGCGCCCTCCACCAGCGCAAACGCCTTTGGGAACGCCTTGGAAAGCCTTGGCAATACGGCCGCACCAGAGCCGGTGGTGCCGCCATACATCGCGCTCAGCAGGCCAAGCTTGGCCTGCTCGCGAGAGGCGACTGCCCCCGCCTTAACGATTCCTTCGTACATATCGCCGCCGCGACCGGCTGTGGCCATGTTCTCGTCGCCGCTCATCGCGGCCAACACCCGCGGCTCTACTTGCGCCACATCAGCCACTACCAATTTCCAGCCCGGATCGGCAAGAACGGCGGCCCGTACATCATGCGGTATCTGCAACGCCCCGCCCCCAACGCTCGACCATCTGCCGGTGACCACGCCACCTACCACGTAAGCGGGATGAAAGCGTCCATCGCGTACCCAGGTATCGAGCCAGTGCCAACCGTTGGCGCTCGCCAGGCGAGCGAGCTTCTTGTACTCCAGCAGCGGGGCGATTACCGGATGATCGATGTTGCGGATTTCCCACCGACTTAAGCTTTTGACCCCAAGGCCCGCATACTGCATGGCTTTAAGCAGCGAAGGCTGCGAATCCACATTGAGGGTAGCCGGAGCATCCAGGGCGTGGCGGATCCGTTCGGCCAGGGCTTCCATGCGTTCGGGGCGTTGCCCTAGCGGCGGACGCGAGCCGAGACGTCCGGTGAGAATCTGATCGTGCAGGTCGGCGCGCCACGGCAAGCCGCAGTGATTCATCTCGGCGGCGGCGAGCGCGCCTGCCGACTCGGCTGCCACCAGCAGTCGTAGTCGGCCTGGTTCCGCTGAGTTTGCGATGGCCTTCTCCTGGGAGGCGAGTTCTGCGGTCGGATCAAGGGTGTGTAGACGCTCGTCTACGCGATCAGTAATGGTTGTTTGGCTGGCGTCGAAATCGAATAGGCTCTCCGCCTGCGGCCGATACCGCTCAGTGTCCAGGACTGGTTCGATTCGCGCCGGTTCCAACTCGTCCCACGGGCCAGGCGGCGCTGTGGCCAGCGCGGTACCGGCGCTAAACGGCGAGCGACGCAAGATGGCATGAGCCAGCCGCAAGTCATATGCTCGCTCCACTCGTACCCCCGCTTGCAAAAGGCTGGGATACCAGCGGTTGGTATCGTCCCATGTCCAGCGGGGCGGCTCGCGGCTTTCTCCCGTCCATTCCGCCGAGCGAACACGCTCTATCCACACCTCCTGGCGCTCGGCGTCGGACAACACGATGTTCATACCGCCATCATGCCGCGCCCCACCGACAATGACGAACTCAAAACATCACTCAACCCCTTCCGGTCACCCCTCTCCTCTCTCCACCACCTCTGAGTTCGGCAGTTTGGTTCATTTTCGGCAGTTCGAACTGCCGAAAATGAACCAAACTGCCGTAGTCAACCAATTGTCTGGAATCTGAGGTCACTACACATGGCGGCGCGGCAAAGGGCGGCTAGGGCTTGGGCGTCTTTGGGGGTAGGGCCGAGTGGGTGGATGGGTGGGTGGATGGTGAGGACGGCGCGAGGTTTGCGGCGAAGTAAACGACGGAGTGGGCCAGCCTTGTGCCAGGTTATGACCACCGGCACCACCGGCACGTTGTTTTGGCAAGCGACGGTGAAGGCGCCGTGGCGGAACTCACCCAATTCTGCGCTATACGGCCTTAAGGCCCCCTCTGGGAAGAAATGCACCACCCAACCTCGACCACGAGCATCAACCCACCGCAGACGCTCGGCTACCGCCGCCGCGAACACGGCACGTTCCTCATCGTTGCCGCGACTCGGCACCGGCACGCAACCAAGATGCCGCACAAAGAAGCCCGCCACAGGCAACCGAAAATTCGATGCCAGCGAGGTAAAGGCAAAGCGGCGGCCTAACTGCGCGCTGGCGATCATGCCGCAGTCAAGGGCTGCGACATGGTTGGAGACTGTGATGATTGGGCCACTGGCCGAGATCAGGTTCTCTCGGCCCACCACCTTCAATCCATACCAAACCCGCACGATGCCCCAGAGCAGGGCCACTATGGTGTGAAAAAAGCCCGTGGAAAAGGTGCCACTGCCAGATGATTTGGCTCCCCCAGCGCTCTTAGAATGGCCCGTCCTCAACCCACTCGCTCCTGATCGGTCATTGCTTCGCGCAGCATGGCTTCGATCCGCTCGACGCAGCGTCCCAGTCCATACTTGGCTCCGGCCTCGGCGTAACGCTCCTCCGTCGCCTTGCGCTCCGTCTCGTCGCTCAGCCAGTAGTCGATTCGTTCGGCCAAAGCTCCGGCATCGCCCGCGGCGAACAGCGAGCGCTCGTCAAGCGCGAATTGCGGCGTGGCCGACTGCTTCGAATCGGCGATCACCGGCACCAATCCCGAGGAAAACGCCTCTATGCAGCTAATGGCCTCGATCTCGGCATCGGAGGCGTGCACGTATAGGTCGGTCATCGCCAGCAGCGTGTGCAGTTCGTCTTGGGTATAGAACGCGAGAATCGGCACTCTGGTAAGCCCGGCCCCCTGCTCGGCAAGCTTGGCTGCGCGCGGCCCCTTGCCCGCCAACACCACCTGAATCCGATCGGCATACCGGCTGCGCGCCACCGCATCTAGCAGCACGTCCTGGCGTTTTTCGGGCGATAGGCGCCCGATCATGGTGATAACGAACGCATCTGCAAGATCCGGGGTTTTCGGCAGTTTGCGGTATCGGAAACCCGGATCGACCCCGTTGGAGATAACGTGCATCTTCGAGGTGTAGCCGCGCCCTATCACCTCACCCGCAATAAAGTTCGATGGGCAGTGAACATGCCCAAAGGAGTTGAAAAACCCACGGAACAGCCGGTAAATCGCCCAGTTTGCGATACGTAGACGACCCAGGCCAAAGTTGTAGGTGATGTTCTCGGGCTGTACATGAAAGGCCGCCGTGGCTGGCTTACCCCGCCTCTCGGCGATCTTCTTGGCCCGACGGCCTAACCAGAACGGGGTGGCGATATGCACCACCTCGGCCCATTCAATGGCCTCGGTGATGGGTGCTGTCTTGGGGCGGCCAAGCCGCATATCCTGCTTGGCGATAATCCCGTTGAAGCCGGGGAGGGACAGCGGCGGCACCGTCCAGCGACGAAAGCCATCTTCACGCGCGAGTTCGGCAGCCGGGCGGTTGCTGGCTGTGGTTATCACGCGCACGTCATTGCCGCGCCGTTGCAATTCGTTGGCGAAGCGGCGCGATGAAACGGTGGTCCCATTGGATGCGCCGTCAAACTGGTCGAGTACGAGCAGGATTCGCACCGGGAAAGTCTAACCGGGCAGGCCAAGCAGTCGATCAGCTATGCGTTCCGCCGAAGCCTCCAAGTTCCATTCCGGCCCGACCACCTGACTAAAAACCCCACCCATCGTGTAGATAGCGGCCAAGGCCATCGCCACGTCTCGATCATCCTGACCCGGTTCGCCCCCTTCCCCCGTGCGGGCGAAACGCACCTGGCGGCCAAGCTCGGTGAACTGCCTCTCGGCGATCCTCGTTAGCAATTCGCGCGACTCGGGGTGGCGCAGCGCGTGCAGATACGCCTCTAGCGAGAGCAACAGACTAGGTAGTTGATCTGCCGAACCGATGGCCGGTGCAGTAAGTTCAGTAGGCGCGGCACAGGCATCCATGCCCTCCATCAGCCCCTCAACGTTACTTGCGGCCTGAATCACCGCCAAGAACAGCTCCTCCTTGGAGGCGAAGTGAGCGTACAGGGCGCCCTTGGTGTATCCAGCAGCCTTCGCTAGATCGTTGACCGACGCTGCCTCGTATCCCTTCTCGGCAAAGACCCTAGCTGCGGCATCCATCAGATCGGCGCGGGTCTGATCGGCCTTGGCCTGACGGGTGGTGCGTTTTTCTGGCGCGTCCGGAGGCGTGCCGAACAGCTCGTCGCGCACCTCGCGCCCAGCGTCGGCAATCTCTCGTCCGGCTTCCCGCAAGTCGCTTCGTACCTCTCGTCCGGTGGCGCCAAGTTCCTCCTTTAGCTCGCGGAACTCGTCGGCCAGTTCACGGAAGG
>WQZL01000095.1 GCA_009780755.1 Promicromonosporaceae bacterium
AACGCAGTGCAGCGGGCTGAGATGGCTTTGGCGGATGCTGGGTCTTTGGGGTCGTGTTTGGGTTCGTTGCCGTTTGATGCTTCGGGGCAGTCTTCGCCGTTTGCTTCGTCGCGGCCGGGTCATGATTTTCGTCATATTGCTCGTTCTGCGATGTATGAGGCGTCCAAGGTAATCACGGCTACGGTTCCTCAGTTTGGTGAGTTGCGGGCGAAGTATATTCATTCCAGTGATGGGATTAGGGAAGTAGATCGTCTGCTCACGGAGATTGAGCGGGTGTGTCGGACGACTTCTCTGGCTAACCCTAACGGCGCGGTTACGTTTTGTGAGCAGGGGTTTAACAACCTGAACGCGGCCGCGCTGCGACTCAGCGATGGCGCGGTAGAAGCCATGCTGGCACGGTTGCGGAGCGCTTCACCTGAGGCACAGGCCCAGATCATCGGGTTGAAAATGGCTCGTGGGCTTGACAATCTGTCCCCAGCCGAACAGACGGTGTTCTGGGCTTGGGTTACTGATCTGAACATGCCAGAAGAGTACATTTGGAACGCGGTACTCGCAGCGCAAGAAACTACCTCGATGCCCTGGCGTGTACCGCCACCCCTTGGCGAATCCTGGCAAGCCAGATTCTTCGAAGGCGACTCCTTCGGTGTCACGAGCGGTAACCAATACCGCGACACACTACAACGACTATTCAACGACTTCAACACCATGTTCCTCGCAACAGCCACCCACTTCTCCAGCACCACAGAACGCCGCGCCCGCGACGAACATCTCACGCCAGAAGAAATGTTCCTGGCCCAACTGCTGAATCGACGCCACTTCTTCTTCGTAGCAAATCTATTCCCAGACGCGCGCGTTATTGACTTCGATGGGCTGAGCTACTTTGACAGCGAAACGGGCAAGCTGCAAAATCCAGAGGTCATCCCTCAGTTTGTTGTTGATGGCGTAATCGTTAGGGTATCACCGCTGCAAGACTTCACTCGTGGCGACGCGGGCCAGACCGTTGGGATCGCAGATATTGAAGGCGTTGCAGATCGCATAGCGGAACTTGAAGGCACTAGTGACTGGTCGGTGTTTTGGAACGCGTTTTGGCCGGGAATGGCCACAGATGGTGCCATTGCTGCAATACTGGATGTCCTACCGGGAGGCTTAGGAGCGGGACTGGGTGTTGATGCTTTCCGTAACATATTGAACGGACACGATGCCGTTGCCACCCACCATCAAGACATTGGCCGTTATAGACAGAATTTTGAGGACATGCAACATAATCGCGTTGCTAACAGCCCCCTCAGCCCAGGCGCAACCTGGGTCAGCATCGGCGATGGCGGAGACACCAGCACTATCGTTACAAACCTCAATTTCAACACCCCCACCTCTCAAAAAATCCTTGAATGCTTCCCACACATGACCCCAGAACAAGTCGCAGACGGATTCCGCGCCCGCGACGGAGAGTGCCAAGACATGCGAAATGATGTAAATGATATGCGAGATCATAGACTGGCAACTGGCGAATGCCTGGATCGCGGTGCCTTGCGAACCCATCAAAGCACTCAGGGGAATGGATGATGGCAGAGGAAGGCTACCAAACTAGCGCCTCAACTTTTACAAGCCATCCAGTGCGGCGTAAGAAGTGGATCATAGTAGTCGCGGTGATGATATTGATACTTACCGCGGTAGCGGCCAAGGTGTCAATAAACCGCCTGTCCAGACCATATACCCCCTGTGGAGGATTCCCAATGGCAGAAACTTTCGATGACTTAACCATCGGAGAGCGCCGCGCATGGCACAGGCAAGCAGATGCCCTTCCTGGACCGCTGTTGCCTCCCGAAAGAAACTACCGTTTCACATCCGGTGTCAGTGTGAACGCACATGGCATTAGCCACCATGACTACCTGCGCTTGGCTCTTTATTATATAGATACTGGCAATGCCTTGTCATACGAAAGGCTGATGGAGTTCTACTTAAACAATAAAGAGCCTGATGGCTGTCAGCGCCTCTATAATTCCGGGGCGCATCCCGACATTGAGGCATTTGTGAATTGGTTTGTTGACGCTGTGCAATATGAAAGGATAACGACAGGGAATGATCGTGAGTTGTATTTCAGGCACGATCTGTTGAACATTCTTCTTGACTACAGAGATCAGAATCCGATGCGAGAGGGTGAGTTACCTATTTCGCGTGGATACTCTCACTTGGGGTTGCGTCACCTCAGCCCGGAAGCACTGGATGCTTTAGTTCGCGCATATATAGACCCGAACTATTCTCTTGATTTAACCGGACTGTTGTATCCAGGAACTGGCTGGGTGCATATTGAGCGTTTGTATGCGGAACTCTTGGAGATTCGAGGTTACATTCAGAATGAGTTGCCGATGATTGTTCCTCTGGGTAGAGAGGAAGAGGAAGGAGGGTTTACTCGAACCATTTTCGGATTTTCAGGCATTGCTCTTCTCCGACAGCTTTCTGATTCCTATTTGGAGGATGGTGGGGTTGCTGCGATGGCGGCGGAGCGGGAGTGGGTTGCTTTGCAGGGCGGTGGCGATTAGTGTTCTTCGGCATTGGCGACAATGGAGGCATTCGTTTCATCAGAATGGTTGTGCATTCCGCATGTTTGGCGGGTGATGATTGTGGATGATTTTAAGGAAGTCGCAGTCGTCGATACTCCTCCAAAGCGACTTTCGCGATCTGGGAAACGAGGCTTGACAATTGCGTCGATTGTGTCGCTGTTGCTTGTTGTGGTGATGATTGTGGTGTCGATAGTTTTGCCTGGGTCGTATATGCGTGGGACTGTTGTGGGGTTGAACGGTGGTGCGGTGGAGGCTTTGGGGAATTCTCCGTCGGTGGTTCAGGCTCGGATTATGGGGCCGAAGATGACTCGCGGGCTGGATCAGTTGTCTCCAGATGAGTTGACAGCATTTTGGGCTTGGGTTACTGACCTCAACATGCCGGATGAGTACATTTGGCATGCAGTTCTGGTGGCGCGAACCACTACTCCTTCCGATTCTGGGCAGGTTAACAGGTATCAAGATACGTTGTACTTGTTGTTTGGCTATTTTAATGATCGGTTTCTTGCGGAGGGTACTCATTTTTCCAACGCAGAGAGTAGGTTCTTTGGCTTGGGGCCGCTTGCGGAGGAGGAAATAACTTTGGCGCGGTTGTTACAGCGACGTCATTTTTTCCTTGTGGTGAATTTGTTTCCGGATGCGCGGTACATCGATTTTAGCAATCTGAGTTACTTCAATGAAACTGGCGCGCTGCTCATTGACGACAGAAACAGGTCTGCTCTCCCAAGGTTTGAGGTTGATGGTGTGACTGTTTGGGTGTCGCCGTTACGTGATTTTACTTTTGGTGACACCAGTTGGGCCATGTCATTTGCGCAGATTAGGGCGCTTGAAGACCGATTGGAAAACTCGGAGAGCGGTAATATTGGACCAGTATTTTTGCCGGATGCGTTTTTGCGGGAAATAGTCGGAATCGAGAATGGTGCTAATGCTTCCGAGACAGATCAAGGCTATTCTCGGTGGGCTTTGTTGGCCATCAGCGCTTCTTGTGGCCCCTTTGTCGCCTTGTGTAGTGCGGTTATTGATCGGCATGGCCGCAGTGCGATAGCCGCTCATAATCAGGCAGTTTTACGGGCCAGGGTTAACTATGAAAGTGCTAGAAACATTGTTGTTTTGAGAGGCCTTCTTGATCCAGGTGCCCTTTGGTTTCTTATTGGTGACAGTGCGAATCCTCGTCACATTGTCACAGATATAAATCCTAGTGCGCCTAACTCTCGTCGTATTCTTGAATGTTTGCCGGACATGACTCCAGAACAAGTTATAGATCGAGTGAGTAGCCGGTATGCCTCCATGTTGAATCTCATAGATCGTGTTTATACTTATCGGCGGGGAGGTCGTGATTGTCCGCCACTCGATTATCTTCATGCTTATCAGGGCACTCAGGGAGGCGGTCAATGATTTCTCGTTTGTTTTGTTTGGGGTTTGTGTTGTTGGGGTTTGTTCCGTTGCTTGATATTGATCCTTCTGTGATTGGTGGTGGGGTGGGGGGTGTGGCTGGGGTGTCGAGGATGGTTGGTTCTGGTCTGTTTTCTGATGAGGTGGCTGGTTTGGATGCTTGGGTGCGTGGGGCGCGGGAGGATGCGGCGGCGGTTCGGTTTGATGGCGTGTTTGGCGGGGTGATTGTGTTGGAGGCGGTTGATCCTGGGGGTGTGGTTGAATCGCGGGTTTCGGAGTTGGGAGTGGTTTCTGGGGTGCCGGTGCGGTTTGTGCCGGGTGGCTTGGTGGTTGATGAGGTTGCTGGGTTGTCTGTGGCGCTGGTGGTTGGTGTTTTGGTTGGTGCTGTGCTGGTTGGTGGCGGCGTGGCGGTGTTGGTTGGACGGTCACGGGCTGCGGCTTGGGCTGAGGAAGGAGCGGTGTGATGGCCGCAGTAACGGTTTCTCTTGTATTCGACGCCGAGGTAGTCGATGTGCGGTTTGATGCGGCGCAGCCGTTGACGGCGGCGGTACGGGTGTTAGGCGAACGTGGCGTGGTGCCATTTTCGGCGTTGTCGGTGCTTGCGTTCCGGTCGGCGTTGTTAGGTCGGGTGGTGAGCGCGGTTCGTCCCTTTGTTGAGGAGGGCGGGGTTGATGGTGATGTGTTGACTGCCATCACTGGTTCTTTTGTAGTTTCCCAAGATTTAGGAGTGTCGTTATGACTATTGCAACATTGACCGCTGAGCAGGAGGCTGTAGTGGCCACGGGTATGTTGGAGCGGGTGGTGCCGAACGCGGCGTTAGCGGCGCGGGGGTTGCGTCGGGAGTTTTTGGTGTTTCCGGCGGCGGGTTTGTGTCCGTGCACGTTGGTGGCCGGGGAGGGTGAGGTCACGTTCCGCTTTGATATTTCGGGGTTAGCCGCGGCGAGGGTGCGTGGTTTATCGCGGGCTGATCGGTTGCGGTTCTTGGTAGCGGTGGCAGAGTTAGAGCCATTGGCTGCTGATTTTGAGTTTTCTTTGGAACTGGGTAACTTGATGGTGGATGTGGCTGGGCGGCCACGGGTGTTGTTGCGGGATGTGGCCTCAGCGGACTCGGGCGCAGGCTTCCCAGATAAGTATCTGGCGTTGTGTGGGATGGTGCTAGGCAAAGGTTCTTATGCCGATTATCTGTCTGGTAGTCGGGATTTGTTCCGGCATGATGCGTTGCTGGCGGAGTTACGTGAGTTGGGAAGCGTAACCGCGATACGTGATCGGTTAGTGACCGCGTGGGCGCGTTCTAGTGAGCGGGAGCGGGCGGTGAAGACGTTGGTGTCAAAGCGCCGGTTACGCACGTTACAGGTGTTGGTTCCTTTGCTGGTGGTGGTTCTTGGCGCGGCGGCGGTTTTCGCGGTCATATATCGTGAGCGAGCCGAGAGTTCTGATCGGGTGGTACAGGCTGCTCAGGGGTATATCGGTGGGGATTTTGTTGCGGTGCAACAGGCGTTGGCGGGTGTACCGGTTTCTGAGCTGTCTTTCGAGGCGCGTCATTTGTTGGCTCGTTCTTATGTGGCTACGCAGCCTATTGGGGCTATGGAGCGGGAGTGGGTGTTGGCAAGTCTTACGCGCATGGCTGAAGGTGAGCTGTTTGATTACTGGATTCATATGGGTCGCTTGGAGTTTTCTTATGCACTGGAGATTGCTGCTCGTTTTGGGGAGACATCGTTGATGCTTTACGTGTATCAGGTAGAACAAGCGTTTGTTGAGGCTGATATGACGCTATCGCATGGGGAACGCACGGCGCGGATCGATGAGCTAGGTCGGGCAATCGTTGAGTTAGAGGCGGTATTAGACCAGGCTCGCGAGAGTCAGGAGGGGCAGTGATGGGCGCGCCAGCCACGTTGGTGGTGTTTACCGAGGCCATCGCGTTTGAGTTCTCGGGTATGGCTGGGGTGGGCGAGATCATCGGAACCCTAGCCGCAAATGGTGTGATGTTAGCTGTTGAGGCGCTGGGCGATGTCGATCTGCCGTTAGCTAACACGCTGACCGGAGTACCTGGTGAGCCGATAGAGATTGCGGCCGGGGTGTGGGCGCTGCTCCTAGATGGTGTAGAGGTGACATTCTCCACCCGAGCGGTAGTGGCCGATGGCCTGGTTCGGGTGGGTATGGCTGCTGGCGATCACCTTCGTCTTACCGGGATAGAGCAGGATGGCACGGTGGTGTCATGGCAGGCCAACACGTTGCAGGTGTGGCTGGCTGATGTTTCGGTGTATCTCGATGGGAAGCGTCTGCCGGTAGGGGAGTACCGGGTTGAGGCGGGTGACTGCCTGTGGATTAACCGGGAGTTTCGGGTCACGGTAGGTGGCGGGTTTATTCGGGTGGCTGGCTCGGGTTATGTCTCGGAGTTGAACCGGGCCACGCAGGCCCCGGAGCGACCGGTGGAGTATCCGGTGTTTAAGCGGCCCCCGCGCCAGGTGTATCGCGAGCCGGTTGAGAAGGTAAACATAGCGGCGCCGCCCATGCCACCAGATACTGGTTGGTCAGGGCTGGGCAAGTTGTTGGTGGCTCCGCTGCTGACGGCTTCGGCAACGGCTGCGTTGGGTGTGTTCATGGGCCAGGGGATAATGATGCTGATGGGCGCGGCGATGACCGTGATTTCTATCATCAGCTCGGCATTTGGGTTTGTGACGCAGCGGCGAGAACGAAAACTGGTTGGCGCACAAGAACAGGCCGATTACGACGCGTACCTACGGGACAAGCGCCGTGAACTCGGTGATCTGAAGCGGGCGCAGGTCAAGGCGGGGGCTTATCACTACCTCAATCCGGCCAAGATCGCAGAAGAGATGGCCGGGTTCTCCTCGCGGGTGTTCGAGCGAGCCAACACCGATGGTGATTTCTTGACGGTATCGATAGGCACCGCCCCTGCTCCGGTCTCATATACGGTTCAGCCGCTCCAGGAATCTAAGGAGGAGAACAAATCTGGCAGGCGGGGCAAGACAAAGACGTCCGTGGAAGGTGGTGTGCCAGCGCTGGTAGACCAGGTCAAGGATGTACTGGCGGAACATCAAGTGGTTGAGGAAATGCCGGTAGTGGTGGATCTAAAGGCCGCACATCTGGGCCTGGTAGGAGATGCCGCGCATGTGCACCGGCTAATATCTGGGTTACTGCTTGACTTGTGTTTCTTCCAGTCGTATCACGATATTGAAGTGATTGTTTTGACGAACGAGGAAGGCCGAGCTGGGCTAAAGTGGGCTAAATGGTTGCCGCACTGCCGGGTGAAGTCTATTAACGTCACCGGGTTGATCTCGGGAGAAAACCACCGAGATCAGGCATTGGGAAACCTGGCGCAAGTATTAAAGCAGCGATCGCTTACCTCGGCTGAGTCCAAGCAGGATTCGCGGTATCTTCCGCACTACGTGTTCGTGGTGGACAATCCATCGCTGGTGGTGAATCACTCGATCATGGAGTTTTTACAGGTTTCAGATACGACGCTAGGGTTTTCTCTGATCTGGGCTTCTTCAATGCAAGCTAATCTGCCGGAAAACATCAAGACGGTTGTGACGTTAGATGGCCCAGAACGGGGCACGTTGTTGATGAACGAGGGCCAGTTAGACAACCGGCTGCTAGCGTTGCCAAGCGTGACGGGCGTAGATGTGGAGTTGGCGGCTCGTCGGTTGGCTCCGATTAAACACATGCAAGGAGTTTCAACCCAGATTCCAGAAGCGGTAACATTCTTTAGCCTGTACGGGGTAAAACGCCCCGAGGAAATCCCGATACTGGATCTGTGGCACCAGGCTGCACCGCATAAGACGTTAGCGGTGCCACTGGGGTTGCGCGGCAAAGATGACGTGGTAATGTTGAATTTGCATGAGGGAGCGCATGGCCCGCATGGTTTGGTTGCCGGTACCACAGGATCGGGTAAGTCAGAAATCGTGCAATCTTACATTCTGTCCCTAGCGGCGCATTTTCATCCTTATGAGGTCGGGTTTTTGCTGATTGACTACAAGGGTGGTGGCATGGCAAACCTGTTCGAGAATCTGCCGCACTTGATGGGAACTATTACTAACCTTGATGGTGCCGGTTCTATGCGCGCCTTGGCTTCTATTAAGAGCGAGCTTGCGCGTAGGCAGCGTGTGTTTGGCGATGCCGGAGTGAATAATATTAACGCGTACACGAAGAAGATTCATGCCGGTGAGACTGGTTTAGAGCCGTTGCCGCATCTGTTTATCATTAGTGATGAGTTCGCGGAGTTGAAAAAAGAACAGCCGGAATTTATGGCTGAACTGGTTTCTACCGCGCGTATTGGCCGTTCTCTTGGTGTGCATCTTATTCTGGCGACACAGAAGCCTTCGGGTGTAGTTGATGACCAGATTTGGTCTAACAGTAAGTTCAAGCTGGCGCTCAAAGTCGCTAATGAAAGTGACTCGAATGAGGTACTGAAAACCCCGGATGCGGCTCGTATCACCCAGCCTGGACGGGCCTACCTACAGGTAGGTAACAACGAGATCTATGAATTGTTCCAATCCGCGTGGTCAGGGGCGCCCTACGTAGCTGACGCGGTAGAACGCGGTTTTGACGCGCGCGTGTATACGATCAACGAACTCGGTCAAGGCGTGCTAGTAAATGACGATATATCTGCTGCCGATGCAAGCACGGACGTGACACACACCCAACTCGATGTCATGGTAGGCCACATCCAGGCCGTGTATGGCTCGCTGGGCAACAGGGACGTTCCTAAACCGTGGCTCCCGCCTCTAGGTGAACAACTCGTCACCCCGGCCATCCCCAGCAGCCAAGACACCCACCCCACCGGCACAGAGAACCAGGAGCTGGTAGATGTTGGGGATGTAGGTTTGATTGATGAGTTGAATCTGGTGGTGCCGCTAGGGCTGGTAGACATCCCAGAACAGCAGGCTCAGGTTGAGTTCGAACACGATTTCGCCGCGGCGGGGAACCTTGCGGTATATGGCGCATCCGGTACCGGCAAGTCGGTAACACTGTCCACGTTGGCATTATCGCTAGCAGCGAGGAACTCTCCTGGGCTGTGTCAGTTCCACATCCTGGATTACGGCAACTCTGGTCTAGCCGCGCTGCGTAACCTGCCACACACGGCCAACTATCTGGCAATCGATGACGGTGAGCGGCTAGGAAAGCTGATCCAGGCGCTAGCCGGAGAGTTGAAAACCCGTAAGGGGTTGTTCGCTGAGCATGGCGCAACCAACTTCACGATGTATAACCAGGCCGCGCAAGCAGCAGGTCGAGACCGGCTGCCCGCGATCATCGTGTTTATCGATAATTACGATGTGGTGCCAGAGGCATCAGAAGCGTTAGAGGAGTTCCTCACGAAACTCACCCGTGATGGCGTAGGCGTAGGAGTGTTTGTGGTCGCCTCAGCCACCCGCCCCGGAGCGATTAA
>WQZL01000096.1 GCA_009780755.1 Promicromonosporaceae bacterium
AACGGCACCCGATACCTCGGCATCAACCACCTCAAACAACACCAACTGTCAGCAATGTCCTGACACACCAAACGTCAGCAATGTCCTGACACACAACCGTCAGGGAAGTCCTGAGACATGACAGCACGCTCATTTTGGCACACATCAGACGAAAACCTGTCGCCAAACAGCGCTCAACAGAGAACCCAGCGGCTTTGGCATGGCCCTGGCGGGCCTGTTCAACCATCCGACCACACCACCCTCAATGGTTGAGCCCGACAAGCCATGCCCCCACATTAGCCGTCGCGTGGCAACTATTTTGGGCATGTGGCCAGCATAGTAGACACATGCAGATTCAACACCCCCTGGCAACAATTACCGCCGCTCTGGACGGACAGGTGCTCTTCGCGCTCGTCCGTGCGCCAGATTACCCGCGCACGGGCAGGAGTATCGCGATGTCCCTCGACAACTCACCCGAGGGAACACGACTCGCGCTGCTGCGCCTAGTGGAGCAGGGTGTGATCCTTACCCAACCAGCGGGCTCTGCCAGGCTATACCGCCTTAACCCTGATCACCTTGCCTTCCAACACATCGTTGGCCTGGCAAGCATCGGGAACACCCTGATTGACCGGCTACGCCACGCGATCACGGATGCCCCGATCCCACCAATATATGCCGCCATGTTCGGGTCAGCTGCCCGGCAAGAGATGACCCCAACCAGCGACATCGACCTCTTTTTCGTGCGCCCTGATGAGGCCGATGACGAAGTGTGGAAAGAGTGGCTCCATAAGCTGGCCCTTCATATCAGCAGTTGGACTGGCAATGATGTGCGCCCACTCGTGCTAGCTGAATCAGAGGTACGCGCCGGGATAGCCCAGGCTGCTCCGATTCTAGAATCCATCGCGGCAGAGGAAGTCTGCCTGGCCGGGCACCGGGATTGGCTCCGTAAGCTGCAACGAGAACTGAGGAGCAAGCATTGAGTCCGAGAATCACACCCGCCAACCCTGCCAGCATGAGCGGAAGGTTGGTGAAAGCTCAGCAGTTCGCCGATGCAGCAGAGGTTGTCCGCGACCTTTCCGATCGCGCCGGACGCGCTGTAGAGGCATTACTTGAGGCTGCATACAAAGCCTGACGATGCTGCACAGTGCCGGTGCGTGCGGGTTACTGGTTTCGAATACGGCTCTGGTGGGCCTGTTCAACCATCCGCAGCAACTGGGGTGAGGGTTTTGCGGGCGTCGCGGTGGTCGATGCCCGCATCCAGGTAGGTGGGGCCATGCACCTCGTAGCCGCAGCGCTCGTAGAACCCGATGGCTTGGGTCTGGGCGGATAGCTCCACCGTGACCGTGCCCTCCGGGGTGGCGTGATTGGCTTGGGCGATTTGCTCCAGGGCGGTCATTAGGGATGCCCCAACGCCGCGGCCCCGGTATTCGGCGAGTACCGCGACCCGGCCGATGTGAACGATGCCTGGTGTGGCTGGGGCGCTGAGCAGCCGGGCCGCGGCGATGGCCGCGCCCGTGGCCGGATCGCGGGCTAGCACATGGGTGGTGGTGGGAGACGAATCCTGCTCGTCTAGTTCCAGTTCGGGTGGCACCTGCTGTTCGATGACGAACACCTGCACGCGTACCGCGTATGCCTCATCGAACTGTGCGGCAGTTTCGACCCATTCAATGACGGGGGTGTACTCAGCCACTGGCCGGCTCCCGGATGGTCTCCAGCGCGCTTGCTAGGTCGGCGGGGTAGGCCGCGCTCTCGACCTCTACCCGCTCCCCTGTGGCCGGGTGGTCGAAGCCGAGCCGCATCGCGTGCAACCACTGTCGATTCAGGCCGACGCGAGTCGCCAGGTTGGGGTCGGCGCCGTAGGTAAGGTCACCAACCAACGGGTGACGAATCGCGTTGAAGTGCACCCGAATCTGATGCGTGCGCCCCGTCTCTAGCTGCACCTCTACCAGTGCAGCCGAAGGCAGCATCTCCAGCAGCTCGTAATGCGTCACCGCCTCCTTCCCATCAGAGGTGATCGCGAACTTCCATTCGTTGCCCGGATGCCGCCCAATCGGCGCGTCGATGGTGCCCCGCAGCGGTTCCGGGTGCCCCTGCACCAGCGCGTGATACACCTTCTGCACCGTGCGCGCCGTAAACGCCCGTTTGAGCGCGGAGTACGCCAGCTCCGACTTCGCCACCACCATCAGCCCCGATGTGCCCACATCTAGGCGAGAGACGATGCCCTTGCGCTCCGGCGGCCCTGAAGTAGAAACGCGGAATCCGGCGGCGGCTAACCCGCCCACCACATCTGGGCCATCCCAGCCCACCGATGGGTGCGCCGCCACTCCGGCGGGCTTGTCCACGATCACGATGTGTTCATCGTCATAGACGATGTCCATGCCCGGCACCGATTCTGTGGATGGCTCGACCACCTTGGCGGCGAGGTCTGGCATCTCCACTTCTAGCAGGGCGCCCGCCACCAGCCGATCCGACTTGTTCATGGCCCGCCCATCGAGCAGTACATCACCCGCTCCGGCCATCTCGGCAGTCTGTGTACGGGATAGACCCAACAGCCGAGCCAGGCCGACGTCAACGCGTTCACCCGCCAACCCGTCAGGGACAAGGAGAGTGCGAGTCACTGGAAGGTCGCAATCAAGGCCGCGGTGACGTCATCATCATCATCGTCTGCTTCTGGGTCCGGCGATTCGCTGGCGCCAGATGATGGGGGTGGGGCGGTTGTTGAGGTGGCGGCCTTTTCGGCGCGGGCGGCTTGGCGGGCGGCGATTCGCGCCTTGGACTGCATTTCGGAGTGGCGCGTGCCGTCTAGGCCGATGCCGACGAAGGCCAGCACCGCCAACGCGATAGAGGCCAACACGATGGCTATGTCGGCGACATTGCCGGTAAACCAATTGGAGTAGCCGATGAAGTCAACAACCGCGCCCTGCCCAAACCCGCCGGTGTGTTCCCCACCGGCCGCTCGGCCAACTAGGCGGTCGATCAAGTTGCCGAGCGCCCCGCCAAGCAACGCGCCGAGGGTAAACGCCCAGGCTCGCGAGCGAATCTTGCGCATCAGCCCGATAACCACGGCCACCACCCCGACCACGATGATGGTCAGCACCCAGGTGTAGCCAGAACCCATGCCGAGGGCGGCGCCGGGGTTCTTCACCAGACGGAAGGTGATGAACTCGCCGATCACTGGCCGCTGCGGGTGGCCGATTGTCAACTCGGTCAGCGCCCACCACTTGGTGAGCTGGTCAATCAGTAAGATTGCGGCGGCGAAGATAAAGGCGCCCAGCGCGAGGTGGCGGCGCGGCAACAAGGCCACCGCGGTGGGGGACTCGTCTTCGGTTGCCTCCTCAACCTCGGTGGCGAGTTCGTCGAGGCTTGTCGGCTCATCAGCGACTTCCAGGGTCTCGTCATCGACGGCAGGGGCATCCAGAGTTTCAGGTTCGGTAGACATCGCAGTCCATTCTAGGCCGTCACCCAGCAAATCCTGCGCCCCCACAAACACAGGTTCTGCGGCAGGGGGTGCCCGGCGCTAGCGGCGGGCGGACTTTTCGCGAGCCTCAATGGATTGGGTGGCCCGAGGGAACGCCTGTAGGCGAGCCTTGCCGATGGGCGCGCCGGTGTCCTCACAGGTGGCGTATGTGCCTGCTTTGAGACGCCCGATGGCGTAGTTGGTCTGATCGAGCAGGGCACGCACATTGTTGACCACCGCGAGTTCGGCCTCACGCTCCAGGGCGCTTGAACCCGAATCAACCGAATCGTCCCCGGCCCCGAACCCCGAGTTGTGCAGCAGCTCGTTAAGGTCGCCGTCGGCGTGCCGCAGCTCGCTGGCCAGCCGCTCCCGATCATCAAGTAGCGCTATGGCCAACTCGGCAACCTCTTCGTAGGTCCAGGGAGCCTCGCCATCACGCACCGGGAACGCAGTTACGTGCTGGGCCAGGGTTGGAAACTCGGCGGCGAGCCGGTCCGTCATCGTGGGGATTCCTTTCATGCGTGGCAGTGTAGACGCGCACGAACGGCCCGCGCGATCCCACCAGCACAGACGCCGGTGAGCCGCACAGGCCGTTCGTAACTGAACTAGAGCTGAGCGGAACCTTGCCCCTGGCTGCCGCGACCCGGTAGCGCGTTGGAGCGCGTGTCGAGGTCACCGAGCAGGTTCTGTAGGAAGCTCTTGAGGCGGGTACGGTAGTCGCGCTCGAAGAGACGCAGCTCGTCGATCTTGCGCTCCAACAGCGTGCGCTCCTGTTCCAGCTGCGTCAGGGTGCGGTGGCTGGTTTCCTCGGCCTCGCGGATGATCCGCGCGCCTTCGGTCTTCGCCTCCGCCACGAGGCGCTCGCCCTCGTCCTGCCCCGAACGCACGTAGTCGTCGTGCAGCTTCTGGGCCAGCTGCAACATGCCCGTGGCCGATTCTGGTTCCTGCACCGGCATTTGCACGGGTGCCTGAACCGGCATCACGACGGGCGCGGGCTGCTCCACCGGAGCAACCACGGGGAAGCCCCCGGTGGCCTCGGCCCGCGAAAGCTCGGCGATGCGGCGCTCCGCCGCATCAAGCTTGGCTCTGAGGTCGACGTTCTCCTCCTGCACAGCAGACAGGGTACGCACAACCTCGTCAAGAAAGTCGTCAACCTCCTCTACGTCGTAGCCCTCGCGGAACTTTGTCGCGGTGAACTTCTTGTTGAGGATGTCTTCTGCGGTTAGCAGCGCCATCATTGTCTCCTGCTCGATTAAGTAGGTTCGGTTATCCCGTGGGCTACACGTTATCCCACGTAGGGTGGGGTCTGTCCAACTTGGTCGCATTTCGCACACTGCATCGTACAAACGCTCACATCTCGTTTACAATGCCCCGCCTTCATCTTCGCCAACCACGACGCCGCCGCACTGCCGGGTGCGCTCCTGGTAGGTTCGCATCTATGGAACGCACCGAAGACGAAGTGTTGGCTGGGCTAGCCGAAATAATCGCTGATGAGATGGGCTGTCCTGCCGAGGCAGTGCGGGCGGACAGCACGCTCGTTGACGATCTGGAGATCGACTGGTTCTCCAGGCTAGCGATCATCACCGCGGCCGAGGATGTGTTCGGCAGCCGCGTCCCCCTAGCCGATGCGCCGACCTTCGCCACGGTAGGCGATCTCGCGGCGCGATTTGCCCAGGAGTAGACAGGCGCGGCATGTTTCCCCGGCCTCCCACCCCTACCTAGTTTTGGCAGGCGCACCCGCCGCCAGCTGGGACGAATGCCTCAGCCGCGATGGCCACTCGGCGGGCGGATTCTTCGACCCTGGCCCGAAATGTCTCGTCGGTGCGCGCCCGGTCAAGTACGGCGTCCATCGCCTCGGGCACGTGGGTGGAGTCGGCGCTGAACAGCACCACGTCTACTCCGGCGGCAATTGAGTCGATGGCGCGGTCGCCGGGACTCCACGCGGCCACCTGCCGGGCGGCGGCCAGATCGTCGGTGACAACGATGCCCTCGAACCCGGCGTCGCGCAGCAGGCCAACGACTACTGGCGAGAACGCGGCCGGTTCATCCGGGTCGATCAAGGCGTAGACGGCTGTTGACATCATCACCCACGGGGCGGGGGTGGCGCCGTCGAGGGCGGCAAGCAGGTCGAGGAAGATGATTACCATCTCGTCATCGGCGGTGGTTGCGGTGTCGGTGACACCGGTGACGAAATCGGGATTACCCACCACGCGTCCAAGACCGGGGAAGTGCTTCAGGGTGGGGGCCACTCCCCCGGCCTGCATCCCGGCGGCGAACGCCTCGGCGCCTGCGAACACCTCGTCAAAGGTGGTGCCGAAGTGGCGATACCACCGGGTGATGGGATCGTTCACGGTCAGATAGGCCGGGGCGACAAGGTCGGCAACGGGCGCGAAGTTGACATTCACCCCGGCGGCACGCAGTTCCTGGCCCCAGGCCGCCGCGCTGGCTGCGAGCTGGGGGTCGGTGGCCTGCCTGGTGGCGGTTGGCATCTGTGAGAAACCGGGGCCGGATAGCACCTGTACATTGCCACCCTCTTGATCGGTGGCGACGAGCAGCGGCACGGGCGTGGTGGCCGCGTCGGCGTAGGTGGCCACCATCTCGGCGATTACTTGGGTGCCTACGCTGGAGCGGCCATGTAGGAAGATGCCTCCGGCATGTCGTTCGGTAACCAGATACATCGTCAGATCGCTTACCCCACCCACCGGCGCACCCACCATGAACAGGGCACCAACCTGCTGCTCCAATGTCCAGTCCGCAATGGGGTCGGGTTCTGCCGGCTCGGGTTCTGGCTCCGGGGTCGGCTCGGGCATGGGATCAGGCTCCGGCGATGCTTCGGGGGTGGGGCTTGCCGTTTCGTCGGGAGTCGGCGAAGGCGTCGGTTCGGCGACGCCATCATCCGTTCCGCAAGCCGCCATTGTCATCGCCATCAACACGGTCACTACCAGGGCCAACCTACGGGTACGCATCCCCTCATCAAACCCGAAACCGGCGATAAACACGAAACCCCACGCCATTTCGTTGTGGGTATTGGGCAGAAGTTAGCTCACGCGGTGCAGCCAGCGGACGGGGGCACCAGCCCCGGCGTAACGGAAAGGCTCAAGCTCATCATCCCAGGCGGTGCCGAGGGCCAGATCGAGAGCAGAACGCATGGCCCGAGCATCGTGGGCCACGGCCAGCGCCCGGCGCACGCGATCCTCGGAGATCACGACGTTGCCATGCACGTCGGCCTGAGAGTAGAAGATGCCAAGTTCGGGGGTGTGGCTCCAGCGGGCGCCATCGGAGCCGTAGGAGGCATCCTCGGTCACCTCGTAGCGCAGGTGTTCCCATCCGCGCAGGGCGGAGGCCAACTGCGCACCGGTACCCGCCCCGGCGGCCCAGGAGTATTCGGCGCGCAGCAAACCGCGGGCGGCGGGTTGTTCGGTCCAGTCGAAGGACACGCTTTCGCCCAGCACGTTGCCTGCCGCCCACTCGATGTGGGGGCACAGCGCGCGCGGCGCAGAATGTACAAAAAGCACACCACTGGTGAGGTAGCCGGACATTGCATCTCCTAGTTGTTGAGGTCCGTCTTCCCCTACGTCCTCAACCAAGTCGATCAACACGCGGTACCACTGTGGTGTGCAATGCGGTGTTCATCGTCGGACACCGCATTAGGCAAAGCATGCCTGATGTGTGGGTGGCGTGACAAGTTTGTGGCGAGGTGTGGCGCGAATCGCACCTTCCGGTGAGTCGGCTACAGGCGTTCGCGCAGCTCCCGCATCGCCTTGGCACGCTCGGCGCGTTCCAAGCGATCGAGGTACAGCTTGCCGTCCAAGTGATCGCATTCATGTTGCAGGCAGCGGGCCATCAATCCGGTGCCCTCGACAGTGACGGGCTGGCCGTCTAGGTCGGTGCCCTCGACGCGGGCGTATTCGCCGCGCTTGGTTGGGTACCAGAGTTCGGGCACGGACAGGCAGCCCTCGTCACCGCCCTGTTCTCCGGAAACCTCGATCAGACGCGGGTTGAGTACGTAGCCGATCTCGCCGTCGATGTGCCAGGCGAAGGCGCGTAGGCTCACGCCGATCTGGTTGGCGGCCAATCCGGCGCGGCCATCAACGTTTACGGTGTCAAGCAGGTCGGCGACCAGCGTGCGTACGCGATCATCGATTTTTGTGATCTCGTCGCAGGGGGTACGCAGCACGGGGTCGGGAACAACACGAATCTCACGGATAGCCATGAAAGATTATTGTTCCACGACGGCGACGGCGATTGCGCCACCCCCCGGTGGTTGCGAACATGCTCAACCATCGGGCGGAGCGAGCGGTGTCGGGCATCCGCAGTAGCATGCTCTTTTGTGAATGATTCCAACAACGACATGCCCGCTTGTCCCCTTGATGCCGTAACCGCACGAATACGGGTGGAGAACGATTGGGACGAGGTGGTCAGCTTCGCCTTCTCCCAGCATCAAGTTTCGGGTGCCGAGCCGTATGTGCGAGTGATGGAGACCGAGGTAGACCTTGAAACGCTAGATGAGGTGCTGAACGTGTTACCCGAGCGCTCGACGGTGTTACGCGACACCCGAGACGACGACAGTTTTGCCACCCTGGCGTCGGTACCTGGCGGACACGCGCTGATCGTCGGCTCGGCCTGGGCGTCCGGCCCGCGCATTTCGATCAGCGCTGCCGATGCCGCCACGGCTGATGCGTTGCGCGTCGAGATCGAAAGACGGCTGCCGGAGCCGCCCGAGACCGATGAGGGCAAGGCGCATATCCATACCTGGTTCCGCAGCTCGCACGGTCCCTCCTACACCTGCCGTGATCTGGAGGTGCCGCGCTGGGCGGGCATCGCCCGCAACTACCCAGAGCCGGTTACCTCGCAGTTGGCGCAGTTAATGGCCGTCGAACGCCCCGTAGACGGTGGGCAGTTGATTCTGTGGCATGGCGCCCCTGGCACGGGTAAGACGACGGCGCTGCGGGCGCTGATTGACGCCTGGCGTCCGTGGTGCACGGCGCAGTACGTGGTAGACCCCGAGATGGCGTTTGCCGATCCGTCGTACTTAATCGACCTGATAACCCGAAACCCCAGGCCGGGCGGCAAGAAAAAGAACGGCGACAAGTGGAAGCTCATCATCGCCGAAGACAGCGACGAATTCCTACGGGCCGATGCTCGACAGTCGGCGGGGGCGGCGCTGGGACGATTGCTCAACCTATCGGATGGAATTTTGGGGCAGGGGTCAAATACGTTGGTGCTGCTCACCACCAATGAAGACATCAAGGAATTGCATCCGGCACTGATCCGGCCAGGACGCGCCCTGGCCAAAACAGAGTTTGCGCGGTTCACGGCCACAGAGGCGAACGCTTGGCTGGATGGGGCGGGTCTCGACGATGCCGAAACCGCCAAGGTTGGGCGAGTGGGCGGCCCGGTCACCCTGGCCGAACTGTACGAACGGCTGGGCATCGTCACCCGCATCGGCGCGCCTGAGGCCGAGTCTCCAGCTACGGGAATGTACCTGTAAACGCACCCCACTCACCAGCGACGCCCCGGCTGCGGTTAGCAGCCGGGGCGTTATGTTTTAGCTGTGGGGTAACTCGGCCCCACCCAAAAGGAAGGGGAACCGCAATGCACACTCTGATGGTTATTGCGATTCTCGTGTCCTTGTTCTGCCGAGCGCTGAACATAGTCACCCGCATCGGCGCGCCTGAGGCCAAGGCTTCAGTAGCGGGGATGTACTTGTAGACTTCCCCTGGCCGCAAGGCCAACGCCCCGTTAGCTCAGTTGGTTAGAGCAGGAGACTCATAATCTCTTGGTCC
>WQZL01000097.1 GCA_009780755.1 Promicromonosporaceae bacterium
CCCCCCCCCCCCATACCGAGATTTGGCGCACATCGGTCGAAAATCTGTCGCCAAATGACGCAAAACGGGCAAACCTGGCTCGAATCTCCTCCTCCCCATCCCGTACAAGCCGCCCACACTGTATCAAGCGCACAGCCTACCCTCGTCTTTCTGCGCGCAGCGAGGAACGAGCGCAGTCGCAGAACCCAGACCCAACGGTGACCGTCAGCTCTAGGTTCTGCGACTCGCTGCGCTCGCGCAGAATGAGGATAAATGCCTGGCCTATGCCTCGGCGTCGTGGGGTTTAGGTGGTGGGGCGTAGGGGTCTGTTTCGGCCACCACTGAGGGAGTGGGTTGTTCGGTGGGGCGCATGGCGCCGTAGCGGGGTTGGCCGTCGGGGGTGGTCCAGCGAGGGTCGATGGGGCGGGTGGTTTCGGCAGGCTCAACTACCGTGGGCGGCTCAACCACTGGTTGCGGCTCGGCTGTCGGAACAGAGACGCCGTAGCGGGGGCCGCCTAACGGGGCTTCGGGCGGGCGGGAGATCACCGTCTTCGGCTCGGTCGGCTGACCCCAGGCTGGGTTGGGTGCAGGCGGGGTTCTCGCAGCACCCAGGATGCCTACCCCGTTTGGCGATTTCAGCAGCAGGTTGCGTGCCTCATTCGCGGATGCCGCCGCGCAGAGGATCGCGTACGTGCCCGCCACGATCTGAGATTGCGAAGAGAAGTCTCGTCGTCCCCGGCTCATCCCATAGGAGAGTACCGAAAGCATCAGGCCCATGCCCGCCCCCAGCGCCATTGACACCAGCATCGTGCCGCCGAATAGGCCACCCGTGCCAGCCGGGCTGCCGCCGCCAAACATCGACATCAGCAGCCCCACGAACAGGCCAAACCAGGCTCCCGACCCGGCCCCGGCCATCGCCGCCCGCCCGTAAGACATGCGCCCGGTCACCCGTTCAACCATCCTTAAGTCGGTGCCGACGATGGTGACGTTCTGGATCGGGAAGTTGTTCTCCCCTAAGTAATCGACGGCCTGCTGCGCCTGCATATACTCCGAGTAGGCCGCCACCTCCACGCCCTGGGGTGGGGTGGGTACGCGCGGAATGGACTGGGGCCGAGTAAAGCTCATGGGTTCATTGTCCCAGACCCTTAGGTCAGTAAGATCGCCGCATGACTTCGCTCCTCGAACGTGTCCATGCCGCCTTGGCCACCGTGAACGACCCGGAGATTCGTCGCCCCATCACCGAAATGGGCATGGTGCGCTCCGTAACGGCAGCCGATGACGGGGACGTAGTCGTAGGCGTTGACCTGACCGTGGCAGGTTGCCCTCTCAAAGCCACCATCACCCAGGAAGTCACCGCAGCCGTGGCGGCGGTCGCAGACGTTAGTTCCGTGCGCGTTGAACTTGGCGTGATGTCCGACGAGCAGCGCCGCGCCCTGCGCGAGCAACTGCGTGGCAACAAGCCCGAGCCGGTGAACCCATTTGCCCAGCCCGGCTCGCCTACCAAGGTGTATGCCATTGCCTCCGGCAAAGGCGGTGTCGGCAAATCCACGGTGACCGCCAACCTGGCCGTGACCCTCGCCCAACGGGGGCTGTCCGTGGGCGTAATCGACGCAGACATCTACGGTTTCTCCATCGCCCGCATGTTGGGGGCGACCACTTTGCCCATCAAGGTAGATGACATGTTGATTCCACCCCTCGCCCACGAGGTGAAGGTGATTTCGATGGGCATGTTTGTCCCACAGGGGCAGCCAATCTTGTGGCGAGGACCGAAGCTACACCGGGCCATCGAACAATTCCTGACCGACGTCTACTGGGGCGACCTGGACGTGCTGCTGCTCGACCTGCCACCAGGTACGGGCGATGTGGCGCTGTCGGTGTCGCAGTTGTTGACGACCTCACGAATCGTGGTGGTCACCACGCCGCAGGCCGCCGCCGCAGAGGTGGCCGAGCGAGCTGGGGCTATCGCCCGGCAGACTGGGCAGGGCGTAGCCGGGGTGATCGAGAACATGAGCTGGCTTCAGCAGGCCGACGGGTCGAGGCTTGCGGTTTTTGGTGAGGGTGGAGGCGAGCGCGTGACCGAGTCCCTTTCCCTCGCGTTGACCGCGCAGGTCGCGCTGCTGGGGCAAGTACCGCTAGACATGACCGTCCGTGAGGGCGGCGATGACGGCACTCCGGCGGCGCTGACTCACCCCGACTCCCCCGGCGCTGCCGCCCTCCGCGCCATCGCCGCCCTCCTGGCTGCCTAGAAACCAACCACACCGGGCGATAGGCTGTGGCGATGACCGACGATACCGTTGCGCCGAGCCAACCTAAACGATCCAAGATCAAAAGGCAGAAGACCTTCAAGGCTCCTCGGCCGAAGCGGGGTGCCTGGCGGGCTGCGGCATTGGCTGCGCTGGTGGCCGGCGGCGGCGCCTTCGCCGCGGGCTATGCCCTGGCCCCCGAGCCGACGCCCGATTGGGCCGAAACCGTCGAGCTTGCCGGTTCCACCATCGAGGTAACCGAGCGCGAGTACACCGGCGAGCAGCGCATTACCGCCCGCCTCGAACTCAGCGAGGAGCAGTCCCTTACCGCGCCAACCGGGGGCGTGGTCCGCCAGATCGCCTGTGAGCCAGGCCAGACCATTTCCTCCGGCGACTTCCTGTTTATGCTGGACAACCGGCCCATCATCGCCTTGTACACCAACCCGCCAATGTGGCGTGATCTGGCCGTCGGGATGCGCGGCGACGATGTGACCGCGCTCCAGGAGGAGCTGGTGCGACTCGGGTTTACCGCCCCCATTGACGGGCAGTTCCGCGCTTCAACCGGTTTGGCCGTGCGCGCCCTGTGGCGCGAGGTTGGCCCCGCGAACAGCACTCAGCAAACACTGCCGCTGAGCCAGATCACGTGGCTGGAAAACCCCGAGGCCGTCGTTACCGAATGCCTGCTCGCCATCGGCGACCGGGTAAGCGCCGGGCAGCCAGCGCTGGTACTCGGCGGAAACCTAAACGCCATCAACGTGCCCACCACCGGCCTTAGTGCCGAAGATCTGGTGATTACCGCCGTCGGCCTTGACCTGACCACGCCACTACCCGCCGATGGACGCATTACCGACCGCGCCTTCCTCGACGCCTACATGGGGTTGCACGCCTTCCAGATGGCCCGGCAGGAGGGCGTTTTGGAGCAGTCGTTGACCACTCGACTGGCGACGCCGCTTGGACTAATGGCCGTGCCACCTGCGGCCCTATACGACCTTTCCGGGCCAAACGGCTGCGTAATCGCTGATGGCTCTCCTCTGGCCGTTACCGTGATGGCCTCCGAGCTGGGCCAGTCGTTGATCGCGGTGCCCTCCCCCATCCGCACCGTCGTCATCTCGCCTGAGAACCCGGCACCATGTCGGTAAGTGTGCGCGGCCTGGCGCATGAGTTTCCCGGCACGGGGATGCTCTTTGCGGGCCTTGACCTAGACCTCGTGCCTGGCGATCTGGTAGCTGTGACCGGCCCCTCCGGCTCCGGGAAATCCACGCTGCTCTCCTTGATCGCCCGCTGGGAAAAGCCTGTGGCCGGGACGGTTGACTGGACGGGAATCTCGGCTGTCGGTTGGGTGTTCCAAAACCCGCACGGCGTGGCTCGTCGCTCGGCCGTCGATCATGTGGCGCTACCGCTGATCGCGCAGGGCTACCCCCGTGCCGACGCGCACGAGCGGGCGCTGTCCATCATGGATCGTTTTCAGTTGCGTTCCGTGGCCGACCGTCGCTTTTCTGCCCTTTCTGGTGGCGAGGCCCAACGGCTCATGCTCTCACGAGCCGTGGCGAAGGCGCCGTCCCTACTGTTGGTGGACGAGCCAACCGCGCAGCTTGACCCGAAGTCGGCCGCCACGGTGAACAAGGTACTCAGCGAGCTAGCAATGGACAACGCCATCGTCGTGGTCGCCACCCACGACCCGGACACCCGCGATGCCTGCAACCGCAACATTGACCTCCGCTTCGCAACTGCGGATCAGGAGGTCATGTCATGAACCGCATCCAACGGTTGCGAGAGGTGTTCCGCGAGGCATACCGGAATGTTGCTACGGGCACGGCGCGACCATTGATCGCGCTTTTCGCCTTCGCGCTCGTGGTGGGCGCGGCCGGGTTTGCGCAGGCGCGCGGCGTTGTCGGCGTCGCCCAGGATGCGCTCACCTGGCAGCAGCAAGGTTCTGCCGTGCAGATCATCACCTTTGAAAATCAGATCGATGGCCGTCAGTGCGACGCGTTGGCGTCCCTGCCGGGCATCGGCGCGGCGGGCGCCGTGCGGCAGATCGATTCGGTGCGGCTGGCTGCCCTGCCTTCCGTGCCAATCTCGACTTTTGAGGTAACCCCTGGCTTGGGCGAGCTGCTCGGCGTCACCGCCGGCCCCGGTCAGGAAATCGGCGGGGTGTGGCTCTCGGAGGATTTGGCACGCGTGATCGGCATCACCGATACCGAGCTGCCGCTCGTCATCCAAAATGTTGAGGGTGCGGGTCGCTGGGCGCACGGCGGTACGTTTGGCGTTGCCGGCGTGTACTCCTCCCCGGCGGGCGGACAATCCTCGCCCCTCGACTACGCGGTGCTTTCCCCCGCCGCGCCGGTAGGCTCCTTCGATTCCTGCTGGGCACTGCTGTGGCCGGAGAGTTCCCAGACCATCTCCCTGCTTCCGCTCTCGGTGGAAGTGACCTCTACCGCGCCGGGCGAGCATCGGCAGACGCCGCGCCTTGCGCAACTCAACACCACGGCGGGAACCTCCTTTGACGCGGCGGGCCGGTTGGACGCGCTACCGACGTGGCCGCTAACCGTTGCGGCGGTGGGCTTCGCGGCGGTGTTGGGTTTTGGCCTGACGTACACGCGGAAGTTGGAGCTAGCCTCCGCGCTGCATGCGGGCGTGCGCAAACCCTCCTTGCTGATCCAGCTGGGCATCGAGGCGCTGTACTGGCTGATCCCCGCCGTGGCCTTGGTGATTCCGGCTGCATTTTGGGCGGCAGCGCGGGAAAACCCTGACCCGACCTGGATCGCGTTTTACCCGGCCCTGCGCACCACCGCGCTGGCCGTACTCGCCGCGCTGCTCACCGTTTTGATCGCCGCGCTGCTGGTTCGCGAAAAGCACCTCTTCCGCCACTTCAAGCAGCGGTAGCTATCTGCTGAAAGTTAACAGGTCACTCGTTGATTAGGGAAATGATTTCTTGGATGAGGAACATGCGCTGGTCTAGTTGAGCGATCTGGTCGGCGACCTTCGCCAGCTCGTCGGATAGGTGCTGGGGAATGTGACCGTGATACTTATAGCGCACCTTGTGTTCCAAAGAGGCCCAGAAGTCCATCGCCTGCGTGCGCAATTGAATCTCAACAAAAACTGGTTCGCCTTCAATCTGCACCGCCACGATCAGGTGATAGCTGCGGTAGCCGCTTGGCTTGGGGCACCCGATGTAATCCTTTTCCGTCACGATGGTCAGATCCGGCAACGTCCGCAACGCGCGCACCAGTGACTCTACGGCTTTCGCGTAAAGCGCGATGATCCGAATTCCGGCAATGTCCCGCAGGTGCTCTTGGGCATGAGCGCAGGTTGGCTCTAGGCCCAGCCCCCGCAATTTGTTTTCGATGCTCTGCGGTGTCTTGATGCGGCTGCGAACTTGGTCGATGACCTCAAAGCCATCTTCTCGTTCAATCTGCCTGCGCACCTCATCTATGCGCGCAAACACTACCGCCAGCGCCTCCCCATGAAGTTGCAGCAGGCGATCAAAGCCCCCGGTCATCATGTACCCTCCAGCGGCAGACTCAGGGTAAACACTGCGCCACCGTCTGCCGAGTTGGCAGCGGTCACCTTTCCACCGTGCTGCTCGGCGATGGACTTCACGATGGCCAACCCAATTCCGGTGTTTCCGCCCGGCCCCTTGTAGAACCGCTCAAAAACGTGGCCCAGCAGTTCCGAGGTGAGGCCGGGGCCATCATCGACCACCCGAATCACCGCCTGGCTGCCCTCGGTGAAACCAGAGACGGTAACCCGCGATGCCGCATACCGGATCGCATTAGAGATCAAGTTGTCCAAGGCGCGGCTGACCAAATCGATCACGCAGGAAGCGGTCAGCGGTTCTTCATCGAAATCGCTGGCGAACGTCAACCCTAGCCCGACGGCAATCGCCTCTTGCCGGGCCATGCTCGTTAGCGCCAGCCCCCGCAGATCCGCCTCCTGCCGCTCGAAGGCCGTCGAGATGGCATCGATACGGGCGATGTAAAGCAGGTCTGTGACCAGCTCGGACAGCCTGGATGTTTCGGCCAGGATCGTGGCGCTGGCCTCAGCCGGGTCCATGATGCCCACCTGGATGCCTTCGGCCTGGCATTGGATGGCCATCAGCGGGGTTCGTAATTCGTGGGAGGCGTTTTGGAAGAACGTCTTTTGATCGGCGTCGTATCTACCCAACTGTTCGATGGAGACATTCAGTGCGGTATTTAGATCGTCTAGCTCCTGGTCGCGGAACTCAAAGTCGTTGACCTCAAAGTCGCCCTTGCCGATGTCTTGGGCGTATTTGCCTAGTTGCTCGATGGGTTTGGTCAGCGAGTTAGACAGTAGGTAGGTGGCAACGGCGGAGATCAGGAACACGGTGACGATCAGCGCAATCAGGATCAGGTTAGCCCGGCCGTAGGCTCGCGCCTGAACCAGTCGGTAGTAATACTCGATCAGTCCTGGCTGCGTCTGCATCAATAGGCTGAAAATCAAACCGATCATAAATAGCGCCCCAAATAACACCGCCGAAAAGGCGATCATTACCCGGCGTCTGATTCGCACCTTGCGCCGCGCGCTGATACCGCTACTCATCTGGACTCTCCGTATTGCGGCTGCGCTCAAAGTCGATGCGGCGGAAGATCGCCTCGACCCGCTTGACCAGCGCCAGCGGGCTAAAGGGCTTGACCAGGTAATCGTCGGCGCCCAAGTCAAGGCCCGTGGCGTAGTCGAGGTCGGAATCCCGGGCGGTGAGCATGATGATGGGCACCGTGCTGAGCTTGCGCAGTTCGCGGCAGACAACGAAGCCGTTGGCGCCGGGCATCATCACATCCAGAATCACCAGATCTACGGGCCGGGCCGTGTAAGCGGCCAGCAGGGTGTCGCCGTCGGCGAAATCCTCGACCTCGTACCCGGCGTTTGCCAAGAACGCCTTGATTGCCAGCCGGATGCTGTCTTCATCGTCGGCCAGGTAGATGCGCTTCGTTGCGGCTGCCATTTTTTCTCACCTAGTCAAGATAGTCGCGTAGCACCTGCGAGCGGGAGGGGTGCCGCAGCTTCGACATGGTCTTAGATTCGATCTGGCGGATGCGTTCGCGGGTGACGCCGTATACCTTGCCGATCTCATCTAGGGTCTTGGGCTGGCCATCCTGGAGGCCAAAGCGCATCGAAACCACGCCCGCCTCGCGTTCCGAGAGCGTGTCGAGTACCTGGTGCAACTGCTCCTGAAGCAGCGTGAACGAGACCGCGTCCGCGGGCACAACCGCCTCGGAGTCCTCGATCAAGTCACCGAACTCCGAGTCGCCATCCTCACCGAGCGGGGTGTGCAGCGAGATGGGTTCACGACCATACTTTTGGACCTCGACCACCTTTTCGGGGGTCATGTCCAGTTCCCTGGCCAACTCCTCCGGGGTAGGTTCGCGTCCCAAATCCTGAAGCATCTGCCGCTGCACGCGAGCTAGCTTGTTGATGACCTCCACCATGTGTACCGGGATGCGAATGGTGCGGGCCTGGTCGGCCATAGCGCGGGTGATCGCCTGGCGAATCCACCAAGTGGCGTATGTCGAAAATTTGTAGCCCTTGGTGTAGTCGAACTTTTCCACGGCGCGAATCAGGCCCAGGTTGCCCTCTTGGATCAGGTCGAGGAACAACATGCCTCGGCCGGTGTACCGCTTAGCTAGCGAGACGACCAGGCGCAGGTTTGCCTCCAGCAGGTGGTTCTTGGCGCGCTTGCCATCGTGGGCCACCCACGTCATATCTCGGTGCAGTTTGCGCTTGGCGGCGTCGGCCTTGGTGCGGTCGTAGTCTGCCCAATCCTCCGCCAGCTGCCGCTCGGCGTACAGACCGGCCTCGATGCGCTTGGCAAGCTCAACCTCTTGCTCGGCGTTTAGCAGCGCGACCTTACCGATCTGCTTAGGTAGTCCTTAACAGGGTCGGCGGTGGCACCGGCGGTGACCACGGTCTGCACCGGCTGGTCTTCCTCATCGGTGTCGGAGACAACGAAGCCCTTGGCGTCCTCGTCGGCATCTTCATCGGCCTTGGCATCCTTGGCTTCGTCTTCATCGTCGTCGATCTCCGAGCCATCTGCGGCTTCGGCATCGTCATCGGCGACCTCGTCAACGGCGTCGTCCTCGTCCCCGGCCTCGTCATCTAGTTCGACGTCCGGTTCCTCATCGTCGTTGACCGCCGAGCCGCCCTCGTCGTCCACGGGAGCCTTCTTGGCGGTCTTGGGAGCAGCTTTAGCTTTCTTAGGCGCGGCCTTCTTCGCGGCTGGTTTAGCCTTGGTCGCCTTCTTCGGTGGTGTGGGGTCTGGGTTGTCCTTGAAGAAGGCACGCACCTTGTTTGCCACCTCGGTGGTCACCGAAGATGAGGCTGTCTTAACCGCCGGGTCATAGTTTGCCGCTGCGGCCAGCGTCTCCTTGCTGGTTACCCCGATGTCAGCGGCGAGTACGTGAATACGCACCCGCCCGTCGGCGGAGGTGGTCACCTTGGGGGTGGCCTCATCTTTGACTGTTGGGGACTTCTTCGCGACACTGGCCTTCTTGGCCGGAGTTTTGGGCGCCACAAATAAACCTTTCGGCGTGAACGGGGAACTTGCCGCGATTCGGCGACCCTCATATTATACCCGGCGCTTACGGCTTTGTGGGTGACCGCAGCCAGCCCGGCGGCAATCCTGCGGCCAGAGTTGCCGCCAGCAGCATCGCCAGCGGTTCGGTCGGGTCGATCCGCAGCGCCTCATTTACCCGGAAATTGGCCCTCGCCCCGTGCCCGCACCACCAGGCAATGAAGGCCAGCAGGGTCAGTGAGGAGAGGGCGCGCCTCGGCGTGGCGTGGGCTACCACCTGCTCTAGCACGAGGCTGGCGGCGCGAACATGCGGATCGCTCAGCGAGGCCGGTATCGCCCCCGTCACCACCTCGGTTATGGCAGCCCCCGGCGCCAACCACAGCAGCACCGCGTCCCGTACTTCCTGGTCCGCCAGCTCCACCGCTAGACGACCGAG
>WQZL01000098.1 GCA_009780755.1 Promicromonosporaceae bacterium
CCGAGTGGCCCACCTCACCGAACAGATCACCAACCTCACCCCACCCGCCTGGGTGGCCCACCTACCCGAACCCCCCAACCCCGACGCCGACCCGGACGCCCACACCGGCTGGCTCCAAGCCGCTACCGCGGTAGCGATCTACCGCGACCGCTGGCAAATCACCGAACCCACCCCACTTGGCCCTGAACAACCCGTCCACACCGCCCAAGGCCAACACCGCCGCCAAGTAGCCAACTACCTGCAAGCCTGGGAAACCGGTGTCCCCTTAAAAGTCGCTGACCTCACCCGCGACTACGACATCGACCCCCACGCCGACCCCGACATCGAATGGGACGCCCCCGACGAAATCTACGACCACTCCGACCCCACCTGGACCCCCACCGGCCACCACAAAACCACCACCCCCATTGCCACAGCCGCCATCGAAGACGGTCACGAGCCAGAACCTGATCACTGGTGGATGGAAGAAGACCCCTACGCCGAGACCGAGCCTGAGCCAGAACCACCAAGCGAGCAATGGGCCGAGGTCGTCTTGCCGAGCTGGCGCGACCGCACCACCAACCCCGAGCCCATAGCCCCCGAGCGGCTCGATGAACTCGCGGCCGTCAACCAAGCCGCCTACGACTTCTGGCAACACCGCGCCGGATACGCCTCATCCTGGGTTCCCAACTACATCGTCGAGGTCGGCCTCGAAGGGCACGTCACCCCCGCCCACGCACCCCCAGGCTTCCGTACCACCCTCGACCACCTACGCCGCCAAGGATTCACCGACGCCCAGATCGTGGACGCCGGCCTAGCCAAGACCGCATCCACCGGAAGACTCATCGACGTATTCCGCGACCGCCTCGCTGTACCCATCCACGACCACCACGGCCGCCTAGCCGGATTCACCGCACGCGCCACCAACGAAGAACTCCAAGAACGCCCCAACACCCCCAAATGGCTCAACACCCCAACCACCAACCTCTACACCAAATCCCGCACCCTTGTCGGCCTTGATGCCGAAGCCCAAGAAAGACTCCGCCACGGCTGGCTACCAGTGCTATGCGAAGCACCATTCGACGCCCTAGCCATCAAAGCCTCCGGCGCCCCGGTCGTGCCCCTAGCCCTGTGTGGGACGGCCATCTCGGCCAACCAGCTCGACCTCATCAACCAAGCAGCAGGCACCCTCGACGGCCTCACCGCCGCGATCGACCAAGACAACGCCGGACACCGCGCCGCCGCCAAGCTCTCCGTACTCCTTGGCCCTGACGCCGCCACCCACGCCCGCTACGCCACCTGGATCGGTGCCAATGACCCCGGTGACCTCATCAAAACCGGCCGGGGCGACGACCTCGCCGATGCGCTCTCCCCAATCCACACCACACCCCTCGTGGCCGCCTACGTAGAGCAGACCATCGCGTCAGCCCCGCACGAGACCGAATCCGAACAGATCGCCATCGTCGAGCACGTTGGTGCGAAACTGGCAGGCCCAGGACAGGACGACACCACAATCACCGCCGTCCGCGAACTCCTCGCAAAACGACTCCCCGAAGTTGGTTGGGACATTCTCGTCTCCAACCTGCCAAACAGCCCGTCCTACACGGGCCGCGAACCCGAACACCAAGGACCAGCCGCCGAGGCGCCGTCTATCAGCTAGAGGCCCTTGTGGCCAGGTTTCCTTTGAAAAGAGATCCAGCCCGCACCAGGAGGTCTGGGCGGGCTGAACGGTTGCCCTGGAGGTACCACACCACGGGCCTTCTTGTGGGATGCACGAAACCCCGGCTAGGCCGGAGCCTCGGAGGTGGCGCCTGGCTTCGCGAAGGAGCTGCTACCGCAATAGAACGGTATCACTACGCGACGTCAGGTGGATGTGGTCGGCTATCTTCCTGGCCCTTGCACGGCTGAACCGCTGCTAGGGCTATGACGACCATCAAGTTCTCGTGCCTCGCGTTGAGCTGGTGTCATGTCGCGCAGGTGTTCGGTGGTTGTTTCGCGTACTTGTCGTACGAGGTCATATACCTGTGGTGCTGAGGGGCTGCCTAGGCTGGCTGAGGGTGTGTGTGCGGTCAGGCCTAGGACGTTCCAGGTGGTGGCGTATTCGGCGAGGAAGGATCGGGCTGCTGTTAGTTGGTGGTCGGTGAGGTCAGTCCAGAACAGACGCTCATCTATGACTTTGGGGTCGACAAGATGAGCGTTGATAAGTGCTGCTACGAAGGTGCGGTCTTTATCGCGGTTGGCTGCTAGTTTCGCGACACACAAGTCATGAGGGTCAAGGCAGTAGCCCAGGTAGCCTTTAGTGTCAGGATCCGTGACAGCGACAAGGCGCTGTTCGAAACCGCCGGGCAGGATCGCGGTGTGTTTGCCGACGCCATCGACGTAGAAGCCGTGGGTTTCGTGGAAGAGGGATAGTTCCCCGAGCGCTCCGTCAAGCACATCCGCTAGTGACTCAGCAGCGTCGTCAGCTAGAGGACAGACATCGAGCTCCATTGATTGCAGCGCGACCTCGGGCAGCTCGGCTTCGGGCCAGGTTGCGAGGATGGACTGTGAGCCGATGATGATTACGCCTGGCTGTTGCACGATCTCGCAGGAGGCGCGGATCGCGTGCTTTAGGTTGTCGCGGGTGGCCATCAGGTTACTTCGCGGGCACGGCGGATCGCGGCGAGTCGCTCGTCTTGGGAGATGACGCCAGCAAAGGGGCTAACCTGCCGCATGTCATTGCCGTGCTCATCGGCGCGGAGGCAGCCATCGATCAGCTGATCTAGCGGCTCGTTTAGTAGCTGTTCCCATTCATCGAGCCAAACCGTGCCGGACTGTCCCCAGCCATCACGCTCGTACTGCTGACGCATCTTGATGACGTTGTCCAGCCCAATAGACCGCACCCGTCGATGGTCGATCCGGAGGTGATCGACGATGGCGCGGTGGTACTCCAGCTTGATGCGATCTGATCTCTGCACAACGAACACCTCCCTTACCTGGTGTAGAGCTTACGTCTCACCATAGCCCGACGCGGGCGAATCTGTCACTGTCGCTGGGAATAAGGCCGGTATCTAGCTCCTGGTTTACGGTGAACACCAGCAGGCCAGTACGAGCGGCGGCGCCAGGTAATCAAGTTGCGGGTCCATCGTGTGGGCAGACGCCCTCCTTTGGCCTGGTTGTGCCGCCGACAGGCCGCCACCGCATTCCTGTCATTGGTAGCGCCCCCGCGGGCCCATGGGGTGAAGTGATCAGTCTCCTGGGCACGTTCAGGGCATCGGGCAAGTAGCCGCCATCTAGCTGTGTACTCGCATTGCCAACGCGCCCGAGAACGCGCTCCAGCACGTTGGGCGTAGTTGAACCACCGTTGTGGGTCGCGGCGCCGTCGCGGTATCAGCGCGAGCAGAGCTATCAATATGCTGGCGCTTCCGATCCAGACCATCGGCTCGGGTAGGGGTAGGTCGATCATCGTGTTGGTCCTTGTGGGGCCGGGCCGCTCTGGTTAGGGCTGTGTTGGCCGTCGCGTTCACGGGTTTCGCGTTGAGCCGGTGTCATTTGGGTGCTTGTGATGCGGCCATCGGCCTCGATCCGCAGGGAGTGGCTGTCGTAGATGCGGTCGATCACCTCGGCGGTGGTTTGGGCGTTGATGTCGAAATGACTCATCAAGTCATGGCGGCTGGGTAGCGGCTTGTCGGCTTCGAGGGATTGGTGGAGCTGATGCATGACGTGGTCGACCCGGCGGCGGGTTGGCGCGTATCGACCATCTAGGACGGCGGCTACAGGATGATTGTTTGCCTGGCCGACATGGGAGTCTGGTGGTTCGGGTGGTTTCCTGGTTGTGATGGTGTATCGGCGGTCTGGTAGTTGTTGAATACGGCCACGTGTTTCGAGTTCTCGCAGTGCTTCTAGGATGACCTGACGTGAGCGGCCATGCTGGTCAGCGAGCTCGCGGGTAGAGGGCAGAGGCGTGTTTGCCCACTCGCCAGCGTTGATGCGCTTGCTGATCGCGTAAGCGGCGTCTAGTCGCGCGCGGAGAGCCATTGAAGGTGCTAACGCCATGTTTGGGGCCTCGGTGATGAGTGCGCGGTGGCGTGGTCGGGTTTGGATCAGGCCCTCACGCTCTAGGCCCTGGATGGCCTCAACGACTGTTGCATGGCTTGCTCCGTATTCAGGGGCAAGTTCATGCGACGACGGCAAGGTGTTGCCGAACTCTCCGGCCCTGATACGGCGGGCAAGATCATCAATGATCGGTTCTGACTTCCGTGGAGTGGTGCGCACATAGGCCAGATCGGCAGACTTCGCGAGCCGCCGTTCGAACGTCGATTCTGGCTCAGGCAGGGCGGGGTGGTTGGCCAGGATCAGCGCGGGTTTGTGCTTTCGAGTCTGGACAAGACCCTCTCGTTCCAAGGAACGGATCGCTTCGGCCACAGTGGTCTTCGAGGCGCCCGTGTGAGCGACAAGATCGGATTGGTGGGGCAGCTCACCTCGAAACTCCCTAGAAGTGATGCGGGCCTTGATCTCCGCAGCAACACTATGAGATAGCCGACCACCCGACGACGGCTCTACCCTCTCTGACGGCGCAAGTGTTTGGTGCTTGATCCGGGGTAGCCTGCTCTGGCTCACCTCAATGAGTCCGCGATCGACCAGGTCTTGCTGGGCCAGACGAATCGTCTTTTTCGAAGCCCCATACTCTGAACACAGTTCAGCGAAAGTGGGCAGAGTGCCGACATGCCTGCCGTCGGAGATACCTGATGCTAGGTCATCAGCGAGCTCTTTCCACCGCGGCCCCTTAGCCACTGGCGGATGGCCGGTGGTGATGGCGGGGGTGGTGCTGATGATCCGCAGCGAGGCGCTTCCTCCACCGCGGCGGGGCGGCTCAACAAGTCCTTGCTGGCGCAACAGCGTCAGCACGCCGGTAAGGACATGGCCACCGATGCCGTACGTGGCTTCTAGTTCTGACCGGGTCGGGAGATGATCGACGATCTGCCCCGATGTGATCTTTTCACCCAAGTTGGCGGCAATGGCTTGCTGCAACGATTGCCCAGGGGCGACAGCGATCGTCCTGTCGCTAACGATGCGTAGGGTTCTGCCCTTTCCGCTTTCGACCAGGCCTTGGCGGACAAGATCACTAACCGCTAGCGCTACCGTCGAGTCTGACACTCCGAACTCGGCCTGTAGGGCATCAAGACTCGGCAGTGTCTTGGCGTACTGGCCGGCTTCAATCCGGGTGGTGAGTTCGTTGGAGATCTCAGTCCAACCGGTTGTAGCCCTTCGCGCTGTGTTCCAAGCGGGTCGAGGCATGTGATCGAAAAGCCTGGCAAAGGAGTCACGAGCCGTATCAGGGCCGGTGTGCTGACCCAAGCTGGCCGCGTGGAGCGAGCCGATCGCGGTGGTTATGTCTTCTGCTTGTAGCCCTTCGCGAGTACGAAACTCATCAAGCACATGCAAGGGAGCGAACCGCATCACGGGCTTAGCGATCAGGCCGCCGACTCGTCGTAGTTCACGCCTGGCCATGAACACGTAAGTACCATCGGCTGCACCAGCTTCAACCATGTCCGCGACTTCGGCCCCGACATCGGTCAGGGCACGATCCAGCTGGGCGAGTTCCTCGATGCTCATCGCGGTGGTGGCCAAGATGGTCTTCATCGCTTCGATGCAGTGGCCGCCGGCTGGTGTTTTGATGCCATCGAGGTCATCGGTGGCCGAGACGACGGAGTGGAGGTCTTGTAGGGCGGCACCACGTCGCCCGAAACGGCTCGCGAGCTCCGGTATGTCTTGGGCGCGTGATAGCGCGACGGCGTGAGCAGCGATCCGGGTTTGGGTCTTGACCACCTCGCCGAGCAAGGGTTGCTGGTGCTTTCCTTCTCGGAGGTGGAAGGCGGCGATGTCGAGGTCATGTATCGCTTGCTGAACTGGAGTCGCATCGGCTGGGGCAGGTGGTAGGTGCCCGGTGTGGTCGATGCTGTAGTCCAACGGCCCGGTGCGCGCCCACGTCGACGCGGCGCGGGCAACCTGCCCGAGCTTAGGAACCTGGGTTTCCAGCGGCCGCCAGCCACGCATGTTCGCATACCGGGAATCGAGTACGGTCAGCGCGCGGGTGAGGTCAGCTACATCACCCAACGCGCTAGCCCGACGCACCAACCCCCAGCGGTCGATGTCGATGGCAGGTAGTTCCTGCTCAACCTCCTTGACCGCCCACACTGCCGCTTGCCGCCAAGCCTCAACAGCCGGATTCCCCTGGGCTTGCCAAGGCAATGGCGGCGGCGCGGCGATCATCTTGATCTTGCCAAGATCGGTGCCGAGATGGGTTGCGATCCGGCCTTCCTGGGCAGCCCAAGCCAACGCCATATCAGGCTCACCAACGCCTGGTATTACCGCTTGTGATAGCGCGACCGCGAACCTGGTGATGCAGTCGCGGTAGAACGCGATCGCTCGCCGATCCTCCGGAGCAAAAGTGATCTGCGGATGCCCGGTCAAGATGGCACCGAGGTGCTCGCGTAGGCTGGCCAAGGTTTGCCCGTAGGTCATCGCCACTCCCTGAACGGGTTTAGCCACTTCTCCCGGACATACCCCTCCGGCCGGGCAGCCGACCCGAGACCCTCAGTGGCCTCATCGAACGCCCAAACCGCGTCGAGATCCGCGACGAGCAACCCGACATTGAATGCCGTAAGGTAAGGCGCCAGCTCAGAGAGCCGCTCACGGCACTGGGCGTACAACTCATCGCGCGTCAGCTCGGTCAATGGCGCGGTTTGCGGCCGTAGATGAGACCAGCCAGCCTCGACATGCCGAGCAACCAACTCGTTATGCACCTGACGGTAGTCAGGCTCAATTACACCGATACTGCCCACCAGCGGCAGTCGCTCGCCCAGCTCCCACAAAGCCGTAAGCGCGAACGAATACGCCTCGAAATGCGCTACCTCGTACCAATCCTCGATACCAGGAGCAACCACACTCGCGTAATCACTCCCCTCACCGATCCGGCTGGGGTTATTGATGATGGCCATACTCACTCCAAAGAAAGACAACGAAAGGACAGCCCCGACGCTAAAAGCTCCCCGCCAAGAGCAGAAGGCCGCGCAACCAAACCTGTGGACTCACCCCAACAACTAGAACGATGGCCTCGGAACACCAAAACGCAGGTCGGCCACTTGTATCCCTTCAGCAACAGAAAACCCCGTACTATCAGCCAGGCCCAGATAGACCAGCTTCAGCTTGCGCTGGCTCCCATCGTCCCTCGTACTCACGGGCCTCTCGCTGTGAGGGCGTCATCGCCGGCCCAGAAGCCTGCGCTACCAATAACAGCTGACCGGACGGTAAAGCCCTGGAACGCTCTATAACAGCGGCAACCTCGGTGCGATTCAGGTCTCGTTGCGCTCTTTCAATGGCCGGGTAGTTGGTTCTCATCGAACGCATCTCGCGGCTCATCGTGGACGTCAGATGATTACGAGCCGCTACCTCGGCCGCCTGTGCATTCGCAGGGTTATGCAAGGGGGGAGCCACTACTGAGGCGTTTTCGACAGCAAGTTCGGAAGCTTCCGCAGGCGGGTAGCCTGCTTCAAGACGAGCAGCAAGTTCTGCGTACATGGCCGCGCCGTACTCGTTGCCCTCAACGGCGAGGTCGGCGGAACGTTGCAGAGCAGAAGCGATATTGGCCTCACGGTCAGGGTCACGCCGGTCGAGGGCGTAGTCGGCCACAGGCTGAGCGAACTTAGCGGTGTAGTCACCGAGAGAGCGGCAGATCATTTCTGCTGCTCGGTCATATACGACCCCGGCGTGAGCTTCGATCGCTTCGGCCTCGCTCGCAGTGGTAGGTAGCGGGTGGATCAAGGTGCCATCGGCATGTTTCCACACGAAGTCGTGTTCGACGCTGCTTGTGCGGGTCACTTCAACATTGAATGACCCGCTGTAGTTAAGGCTGCCTTTGAGCTGGTATGTGGTGGTCACATACAGGCGCGGGTAGTCACCTTCGGGATCGAAGTCGAACTTAGCGTCGATGACAGTCACTTCAGGAAGCTCAAGAAGTTGGCTGGGCGTGATGCTCATGGCATGGCGTCCTTCATCTCGTGATTACGATGTCACTCGTCTCATCCGACGAAGAACAAAAGCCCCGACTTCGATATCGTTACCAGCCCGGTCCCGGCATTGAAGGGCCGATAGGCCCAGACAGGCTCCGGAGTCCATCTAGCTCGCGAGACTCACGCTGTGTTACGGAAAACCCTCGTTCATGGAAATCATCACTTATCACGGCTTCTCGCAGAGACCGAGGTGGGTAAACATGTACTCCCCTCTCGAATCTGCCTGCTGAGGCTACTTGCGAATCAGCGCCGTAGCCCATGTCGGCAACAGAGACAGCTCTCTCAAAACGATCCCACGCATCCGGCTCGTGAAACGAAACCGTTGGGGCTGGCGGGGGCAGTAGGTTCTGATCTCGGAAGTCGGTGACCATCTCGTGTGCCACCGAAGCGACGATGGCCGCTTCGATAGCTGTTTGAGTGCCGCGCCAGGAATCAACCACCTGCGCGAGCAGCTTGAGGCGTTGATCGAAAGACCGGGGAACCAAGAAGGGTTCAGTAGTCACCACAACCTCCCTTTGCGGCGTCGATTGTGGAACGTCCAAATCATGGTCACGAGATTGGGCCTGCCCAACGTAAACGGAGCCTGGCCCAAGTGGTCTGGCTGTTCGCCGCACGCTGCTCATGCGTTGCGCACACCCAACACGACCCCTCGGCGTCGTGCTTACAAGTGAACATTCGATGAGTGATCCACCGTACGAGAACGAACCCGGCCAGGGAATAGCCGGCGTTCAATAGGCTGACCCATGCACCGGCCCACAACCCGCCAGCTAGCATGGCCTGCCAGAAGCCAACGAGAGCAGCGATCACCGAGAACGCGATCAACGGCAAGAACAATGCGGCGAACAGCTGTATAGCCACAGCGGACGACAGCGGCGAGCCCTGACGAGGACGAACCGGAAACACGAACCGAGCCACCCGCGAGTGAACCAGTCGCTCCTTGAACCGCTGCTGCCACCCAGGCTTGGTTGAACCATCTGCGGTGGTCAGGATGACCGGCTCATCAGCAGGTATGGCGGGAAGTTGATCTAGCGTCGTATGACTACGGAAGGCTTCATTGTCTTCAGTGCTAGCCGGTGGCGTGAATCCGAGAATGGCGTCGAGCG
>WQZL01000099.1 GCA_009780755.1 Promicromonosporaceae bacterium
CACCTTCGTGCCGCTGATTGCCCCGGCGTTCTTCGCCACACACGCCTTCTTCGTCTTCCTGATGGTGCAGTTCATTCGCGGCATCCCCAAGGAACTAGATGAGGCGGCCCGCATTGACGGGGCTGGTCATGTGCGTGTCTTCGCGCAGATCGTGCTGCCCTTGATGAAGCCCGCCTTGGCCACCGTGACCATCTTCACATTCATCTGGACCTGGAACGACTTCATGGGTCCACTGATCTTCTTGACCACACCGCAAAACCACACCGTGGCCCTGGCGCTACGGCAGTTCATCGACCCGCAGACCGGCTCCAACCACGCCGCAATGTTCGCCATGAGCATCGTGACGCTGCTGCCGCTATTCATCATCTTCCTGATCGGCCAGAAGTGGCTCGTGAAGGGCTTTGCCACCACTGGCATCAAGTAACACCCACGCAGTAAAACCGAGAGGAAAAACCATGCGTAACCCTAAGTTGAGGGCACTTACCGCCCTCGCCGCGGCTGGCCTGCTGGCCGCCACCCTCGTGGGCTGCGGTGACGACAACGGTAACGGCGCCGAGCCGACACCGGACGTTACCGAGACGGACGCCCCGGACATCGACCCCACCGAGGACCCGACCGTCGAGCCGACTGAGGAGCCGGCCGACAACATCGAGGGCACCATCCGCGTGCGTTGGTGGGGCGGCGAGACCCGCCAGGAAAACCAGATGGCGGCCATCGAACTGTTCGAGACGCTGTACCCTGGCATCACCGTCGTGGCTGAGCCTTCGTCGATGGATGGCTACCTTGACGCCCTGACCGTCGAGATGGCGGCCCGCAACGCCCCCGATGTCATGGCCCTCGGCGGCTCCTGGCCGGTGGACTTCGGTTCGCTCGGCGGCCTGCTGAACGTCATGGCCCTGCCCGGTCTGGACATGGGTCCGTTCCCGCCAGCCACCCTGACCGACGCCACCATTGGCAACGAGGTCTTCGCGGTGCCGCGTGGCGCCAACGCCTGGGGCATCCTGGTTAACGTTGACATCTTTGAAGAGGCTGGCGTGGCCCTGCCCAACGACAACACCTGGACCTGGGGCGACTTCGTTGACGTCGCCGCCGAGATCGCCGCGAACACCCCCGATGGCACCTTCGGCTCCGAGCTGAACCCGCAGGAACTGCTTGGCGTCTTCGCCGGTCAGCGCGGCGGCGGTGGCCTCTACAACGCAGCTGGCGAGCTAATCGTTGCCGATTCGACCCTGATTGACTACTTCAACCTCTTCCTCGACCTCCAGGAGACCGGCGCGGCCCCGCCCGCCACCCTGGCCGCCGAACTGTTCGGCGCCGGTATCGAGGAAACCCTGATGGGTCGTGGCCTGGCCGGTATGGGCTTCGTCGCCTCTAACCAGCTGGCTGCCTTCGCCGACTCCTCGGGCGCCAACATGGTACTCATGCGCGTTCCGGGCGAGACCGAGTTCGTTGACGTCGGCACCACCATCTTGCCCTCGCAGTTCTGGGGCATCGCGGCCAACACCGAGTACCCCGAGGCTGCCGCCGCGTTCGTCAACTTCATGGTGAACAACCCCGAGGCCGCCCTCATCATGGGTCCGGACCCGGGCAACCCGATCAACGAGGTCGTCGCCGAGGCCATCATGCCGACTCTGGACGATAACCAGCAGGCAATGGTCGCGTTCGTGGCCCGCGTCGGTCAGTACGCCGGTATCGGCCTGCCGCAGCCTCCTGGCTCGGCCGCGCAGCCCGCTCTCTCTCAGCGCATGGTGGAGTCGGTCCTCTTCGGTCAGTTGACCGCCGAGGCCGCCGCTTCCCAGTGGCTCGTGGAGATGCAGGACGCGCTTGACGCTGGCGCGATTGACTGATCGCCCCACGTAGTTAGTAGTACCTAGCAACACCGACAGGGGCGTGGCCTGGGCCTCACCGCCCGGCCACGCCCCCTGTTGTATCGTTTAAGCGGACATCAACCCACGTCATCCTGCGCGAGCGAAGCGAGCCGCAGAACCTAGACAAAACACCCCTCAGCGTGGTTTCGACACGCTCGTGCCTCGCTGCTCAACCACCCGTAGCGGATGGTTGAGTAGGAGCGAGGAACCAGCGACGTGCCGAAACCATCGAGCAGATAAGAGTCCTCAATGCGCAGAGCAGTAATAGTTGCCGTTGTCTCGGCGTTGGTCGCGGTGGCCGCTGCCGCCTTCATTACGGCCCTGCTGGCCTCCGGAGTAACCCACACCCCAGAAGGGGAAGAGGTGGGCGTGCTAATCGTTGGCGAGCAGTTCTCCGGCCTGCTCATCGGCGGCATTGTGCTGATGTTCGTGGCCATCATCTTCGCCTCTAACGCCGCCCGCCTCATTCTGATGGGTATTGGTGTCCGCAACCCCGGCACCACCATGCGTGGCCCGCTCGCTTTGACCCTCGGCGGCGCGCTGATAGGCACCATAATCACCATTCCCGGCGTACTGTCGGCGGTGCTGCTCGGTGTGATCTGGGGCTTCATCCGCGTTTATGACGAACACGGCGACCGTGGCATCTCCACCCTTACCGCTATCGCCGATAACCAACGAGGCGACCTTTCCGATTTCGTGTGATTGGGGCCGCTCATGTCTGACATCCTGATCCTGCTGCCCGGTGACGATGTTGGAGTCGTTACCAAACAAACCGGGGACATTCCGCGCGGGCATAAGATCGCGCTACGAGCCGTCGCCGCTGGCCAGCCCGTGCACAAGTACGGCCAGTCCATCGGCGTCGCCACCACCGACATCGCCCCCGGCGATCATGTCCACTCCCACAACCTGGCCTTTGCCGAAGGGGCGCTGGACTACGCCTACGCCACCGAACATCACGAGTTGACGGTGCCGGACGGCCCGCGTCCCACCTTCTGGGGCTACCGCCGGGCCGACGGCCGGGTGGGCACCCGCAACCTGGTGGCCGTCCTGACCTCCGTAAACTGTTCGGCCACCTCCGCCAAGGCCATCGCCGCCCAATTCACCCCCGAAGTCCTGGCCCAGTATCCGAACGTGGACGGCGTGGTGCCGGTTACCCACTCCTCGGGCTGCGGCCTGGTGCCCACCTCGCTTGGCGGGCGCATCCTGCTTCGGACGCTGCGCGGGGTGGCCGCCCACCCGAACGTATCCGGTCTACTGGTGGTGGGGCTGGGCTGCGAAATGGTCTCCGCTCAACAGCTCGACACCCGCGCCGGGGAGGCGGTGATGGTGGGAATGCCCACCATTGGGAAGCCAGCCAAGCCGAAGCCGGCAATCCTGGCCGACATCCCGGCGGATACGAACATCGAGAGCCTGAACATCCAGGAAACCGGCGGCACCCGTGCCACCATCGCGGCGGGCGTCGCGGCCGTACACCGGCTGTTGGCGGCAGTAAACAACCGTCGCCGCGAGGAATGCGATGTGCGCGAGCTGGTGCTGGGCCTCAACTGCGGTGGTTCCGATGGCTATTCCGGCATCACCGCCAACCCGGCCCTGGGTTGGGCCTCCGACCGCCTCGTCGTCTATGGTGCCACCTCCGTGCTGGCCGAGACCCCCGAGGTGTTTGGGGCAGAGCATCTACTCACGCGTCGAGCCGTCACGGTCGAAGTGGGGGAGAAGCTGGTGGAGCGGATCGAGTGGTGGAAGAGTTACGTTGCCGCCGGGGAGGGTTCGCTAGACAACAACCCCTCTCCCGGCAATAAGGCCGGAGGATTGACCACCATCTTGGAAAAGTCGCTCGGCGCCGTCGCCAAGGGTGGGCAGGCCGACCTCGCAGCCGTCTATGAATACGCCGACCCCATCGTCCCTCATGCCGGGTTCACCTTTATGGACACCCCCGGCTACGATCCGGTCTCCGTGACTGGCCTGGTGGCGGGCGGCTGCAATCTGGTGGTGTTCACCACCGGCCGCGGTTCGGTGTTCGGCTCGGCCATCGCGCCCACCATCAAGGTGGCCACCAATACCGAGATGTACGAGGCGATGCACGAGGACATGGACCTCAATGCTGGCGTGATCGTGGACGGCACCGCCACGCTAGAGCAGGTGGGCGCCGAAATGCTCGCCAAGATTTTGGCCGTCGCCTCCGGGCAGCGGTCGGTAAGTGAACAGATTGGGGTGGGCTTCGAGGAGTTCATTCCCTGGCACATTGGAGCAGTTACCTAATGCCCAAACTATCCGACATCCAAATCCGTGACCCCTACGTTGTTGCTCACGACGACGGCTATTACTACCTGTTTGGTTCTACCGACCCGGACATCTGGAAGTCCGATGGCGTGGGCTTCGATGTGTACCGAGGCGTGGTACCGGGCAACTTCACGGAGTTCGAAGGTCCGTTCGAGGCGTTCCGCCCGGGCCATGACTTCTTCTCCCACAAGAACTTCTGGGCACCCGAACTGCACGAATACAAGGGCGAGTTCTACCTCTTCGCCACCTTCTTGCCCAACGCCTCTGCCACGTCATCCTGCGCGAGCAACAGCGAGCCGCAGGATCCAGGGAAGTATTTCCACAAGGGCGACCCCACCTCCGAATTCGCTCGCCGCGGCACAGCCATTCTGAAGAGCGCCGAGGGCATCATGGGGCCATACGAGCCATGGTCGGATGGCCGGGTCACCCCGCCGGAGTGGGAGACGCTGGACGGCACGTTGCACACTGACGATCACGGCACCCCCTGGCTGGTGTTCTGTCACGAGTGGCAGCAGATCGGCGATGGTACGGTCGAGGCCGTGGAACTCAGCGGCGACCTACGCGCCACCATCGGCGAGCCGATCACCCTGTTCTCATCCAGCGAGGCCAAGTGGTCGGCGCCGCTACAGGGTCGGGCGCCGGGTAGCTACGTGACCGATGGCCCGTTCGTGTACCGCAACTCGGCGGGCGTACTCAAATGCCTATGGAGCGCGTTTGGTCCCGACGGCAATTACTGCATCGGCGAGGCATCCTCTGCCGGTGACATTGGTGGCCCTTGGACCCAGACCGATGAGGCGCTGTTCGCCGCCGACGGCGGCCACGGCATGTTATTCAACGGCCCGAAGACCCCAGAAAACCCCGATGGTCAACGCTACTTGGCCGTTCACACCCCGAACGCCACCCCGCTGGAGCGCCCCATCTTCGTTGCCGTCGCCGAAGACGCGAACGGCACCCTCGCCACCACCGGCCACATCATCACCTAACCCCCTCTGCCGAACCGGCTGATCTGGTTACGAAATCGCTGTTTCAGAGCCAGATCAGCCGGTTCGGCAGGAGGAAATAACCAGATTGGCCGGTTCGGCAGCAGACTAGATAAAGGAGTAGCAGCAGATGAGGGCGGTTAGTACCGATTATCCCTGCATCCAGAATGCCATTGACGCGGTGGCGGCTGATGCTAGCGAGGGGGGCGAGGTTGTTGTTCCGGCGGGCACGCACCGCACCGGGCCACTCACCTTGACCTCGAACCTCACGCTCACCTTGGAACGCGACGCCATTATTTTGTTCGATGACGATCCGATGCGTTACGAGCCGGTGTGGACGCGCTGGGAGGGCGTCGAATGCTGGGCGATGCGCCCGCTGCTCTACGCCGCCGATGCGCAGAACGTCACCGTGCGCGGCGAGGGCGCGCTAGACGGCGCAGGTCAGGCATGGTGGGCGCGGTTTCGAGCAAATGAGGAATCGAACCAGCAAGAACCCATCCACCCCTATGAGCTGCGACTGGCCGCGCTCAACCCCGATTACAAGTCCCGGCCAGGGGGCGGCGCCCGGCCCCAAACCCAATACCTGCGCCCGCCGCTGGTGCAGTTCTGGCGCTGTCAGGGCGTCACGGTTGAGGGGGTAACCATCCGCAACTCGCCGTTCTGGACGCTGCACTGCGTCTACTCCCAGAACGTGACCATCCGAAACGCCCGCATCGAAAACCCCGCCGACGCGATCAACACCGACGCCATCGACATCGACTCCTGCTCGGACGTGCTAATCGAGGGCTGCGCCCTTGACGTGGGCGATGACGGGGTGACCCTAAAGTCAGGCTCCGGCCCAGATGGGGTGCGGGTTGGCATTCCTACCCGCAATGTCGCCGTGCGCGATTGCACCATCTACGCCTCGCATGGCGGCATTGCCATCGGCTCGGAGACGGCTGGCGGCATCGAAAATGTGGATGTGGATGGCTGCCGCTTTGAGGGCACCCAGCGCGGCGTGCGCCTGAAAACTCGCCGCACGCGCGGTGGCACCATCCGCAATATCTCCATGCGAAACCTGAGCATGGACGGCGTCTGGTGCCCGGTGGTGATCGGCATGTACTTCCAGCCCGGCATTGATCCCGGCCACCCGGACTACGATGCTGTCATGTCGCTGGAGCCGCAGCCGATCACGGACACCACGCCGCGCATCGACGGTGTGCGCATCGAGAACGTGACCGCCACGAATGTGCGTTCCACCGCCGCCTTCTTGGTGGGGCTGCCCGAGGCGCCCATCGAGAACGTCTCTATTGACGGGTTTGCCTGGTCGCTGGCCCCCGACGCCGACCTGCTGGATACCTCCGTCTCGGAATACACGGGTGGGCTGTTTCACACGCAAGACCGTGGCGTGAAGATCATAAATGCGAAGGCGAGGCTGTCTTGACCGCGCAGGCTCCAACCACCCCGCCAAACGGCGTGCCTCGCCGGGCGTCGGTAATCGATGTTGCCCGCCTGGCCGAAGTGTCCGTGGGCACGGTATCGAACGTACTCAACCGCCCCGAGCGGGTGGCAGCGGCCACCCGCAGCCGAGTTGAGGCCGCCATCGAGCAGCTGAACTTCGTGCCCAATAGCGCGGCCCGGCAGCTACGCGTCGGGGCGGCGAAAATGGTTGGCTCCATCGTGCTCGACCTAGCTAACCCGTTCTTCATGGAGGTGGCCCGTGGCTTGCAGGACCGCCTGGAGCTAGATGATTGGGCGCTGATGCTGGCCGCCTCTGATGGCTCACCGGAGCGCGAGGCGCAATTTCTTAGGATGTTTGAGCAGCATGGTGTCGGCGGGGTGGCCGTGGTGCCCTCCCAAGACCGTATCGACGAGCTGGCGGCGCTTGCCGAGCGCGGGGTGCCCGTGGTGCTGATGGATTTGGCTTCCCCGGTGCCGGAAATCTCGTCGGTGGCAGTGGACGATGTGGCAGGGGGTCGCATGGCCGCCCAACACCTGCTGAGTATGGGGCATGAGCGCATCGCCATGCTGAACGGCCCACACACGGTGCATCAGTGCCGCGACCGGCGGGAGGGAGTGACCTCTGCGCTGCGGGCTGCCGGACTCGACCCGGCGGTGGCGTTCCACGAGCTGACGGTGCCGATGAACGCCCGCGGCGGCGAGCTGGGGGCAAATGCGTTGCTTAGCCAGCAGGCGGGGCAGCGGGCCACGGCGGTGGTGTGCGTAAACGACATGGTGGCGCTCGGCGCGCTGCGCACGGTGCGTTTGGCCGGCCTGGATGTGCCAGGAGACCTGGCCATCGTCGGGTACGACGATGTGGCTTTCGCAGGTGAGTTGCTGGTGCCGCTTTCCTCGGTACGCCGCCCATCGCACACGCTAGGTTCGACGGCCGCCGATTTGTTGCTGCGCCCGCCCGGCCAAGAGGCCGTACAGGTGGTCTACCCACCCCAACTAGTAGTCCGCGCCTCCACCGCCGGATAACACCTCGCCGGTTGTGCCCCCCTCGGTGGCTGAGCCTGCGCGCCGAATCACCGTATGATATTCGGATACACCGAGTCGAAACACCGGCTTCTGCGATTCGTTGAGGCTCGCGCCTGTCGGGGACGTAGGGCAGATTTTGTGGGAGACTGGAAGCATGAACGCCATGCTTGAAGCAGCCCCGGTTCTACGCTGGGCAGATCGGTTAAGCCCTGCACAGCGCGAGCACCTGCGTCTCATCGTCAGCAACGATGACGTGCTGCCCCCCATCGAGGAGGAGGCAGAAACTGAGTCAGCCGACGCCATAGAGAAGTGGTTGAGAACCACGGTTAAAGCGACATGTGAACGTGTTGATGCGGGCGAGGGCTTCTTCTTGTCTCTTGATGAATCGCTGGCCCGGGTCGAAGCGCGACTAGTAGAAGCTGTCTGATGGTGATGCGGTACGCAGTTGTGCTTGAAGGCGAGGCCCAAGAGCAGTTGGAAAATCTGGCGTTGTACATTGCCGAACAGGGAGATCCTGTTGCCGCACTCAAATACACGACAAGAATCAAGGTGTTCTGCGAGAGTCTGTCTTCGTTCCCCAAGCGGGGCAGGCTCCGCAGCGACATTCATGAGAGCCTGTACTTGATCGGGTTTGAGAGGCGGGTCAGTATTACTTATCGGATAAACGAGACCAATGCGACGGTGACCATCGTTGGCATCTACTATGACGGGCAGGACTGGGAGGCTCGTCAGGTCGATTCGTGACCGTCTGTTCGCGGACGCGTGGTTCGGTGGGGTAGCGTACTGGGCAGCAAGGCACCCTTTAAGACCGTCCCGTGAGGCGGAGAAGGAGGTCCGTAGTGACTGCTGTACTGGGCGCAGACGACATTTCCAGGGCGTTGACCCGCATCGCCCACGAGATCGTGGAGCGCGCCAAGGGCGCCGCCGACGTGGTACTCCTCGGTATTCCCACCCGTGGCGTCCCCCTGGCGAACCGACTCGCGGGGCGCTTGGCCGCCATCGATCCGACCTTCGATCCTGCCACCGCTGTGGGCGAACTCGATGTGACGATGTACCGAGACGATCTGCACCGCAATCCAACTCGCGCCGTTGGCGCTACCCGAATGCCCGCCGCTGGTGTCGAAGGTAAAACCGTAGTGCTGGTGGATGACGTGCTGTACTCCGGTCGCACCATCCGCGCCGCGCTCGATGCGATCAGTGACCTTGGGCGCCCCGCCGCCGTGCGGCTCGCCTGCCTGGTGGATCGCGGCCACCGGGAGCTACCGATCCGACCCGACTTCGTAGGGAAGAACCTGCCCACCTCGACGGAGGAACGGGTGCAGGTGCGACTAGCGGAAACCGATGGTAAGGATGAGGTTGTGATTTTGGGGGGTGAGAAGTGAGGCATTTGTTGGCTGCTGCCGATCTGAGTCGGGAGGAGGCCGTCGCGCTGCACGACACCGCCGAGCAGATGGCCG
>WQZL01000100.1 GCA_009780755.1 Promicromonosporaceae bacterium
CGAAGATGAATATGAACGAGGTGCTGGCCACGCTCGCTACCCGCAGCCTGGGCCGCGAAGTACACCCGAACGATCACGTCAACGCCTCGCAGTCGAGCAATGATGTGTTCCCAACGGCGGTGCATGTGGCCGCGACGGTTGGCGTGATCCGCGACTTGGCTCCGGCGCTCGACTACCTAGCAATAGCCCTCGAAACAAAGGCCGTCGAGTTCGCGGATGTAGTTAAGGCCGGGCGTACACACCTGATGGATGCCACCCCCGTAACGCTGGGTCAGGAGTTTTCTGGGTATGCGGCGGCGATTCGGTTTGGCATCGAGCGGCTGGCGGCGGCGCTCCCCCGCGTGGCCGAGGTGCCGTTGGGGGGCACCGCCGTTGGCACGGGCATTAACGCACCGGTCGAGTTCGCGCGGCGCGCCATCGAGATTCTGCGACATGAGACTAAGGCGCCCATTACCGAGGCTCGCGATCACTTTGAGGCGCAGGGCGCTCGCGATGGCCTGGTGGAGTTGAGTGGCGTGCTAAAGACCATCGCCGTTAGCTTGACCAAGATTTGCAACGACCTGCGCTGGCTGGGTTCTGGCCCAAACACCGGCCTGGCCGAGATCGCGCTGCCCGACCTGCAACCCGGCTCCTCCATCATGCCTGGCAAGGTGAACCCGGTTATCCCAGAAGCCATGCTGATGGTGTGTTCCCGTGTGGTTGGTAACGACGCGACGATTACGTGGGCGGGCGCATCGGGCAGCTTTGAGCTGAACGTGCAGATTCCGGTGATGGCCTCGGCCCTGCTGGAGTCGATTCGCCTGCTGGCGAGCGCCTCACGGCTGCTTGTGGATCGCTGCGTTACAGGAATCACCGCGAACACCAAGCGGGCGCGCGCCTTTGCGGAGAGTTCGCCATCCATTGTCACCCCGCTGAATAAGCTCATCGGCTACGAGGCCGCCGCCGCCATCGCCAAGCACGCCGTTAGCCACAACATCACCATCCGCGAGGCAACCATCACCCTGGGCTTCGTGGAACGCGGCGAGGCCACGGCGTCGCAACTGGACGCCGCGTTGGATGTCGCGGCAATGACCCGCCCAGATTAAACTCTGGTCGTGCCGCAATGTAACGGTCGTGCGCTATAGCGCACGACTGCTACTGAAAGGCACGACCAGAAGATGAGGCTTACCGGCGGTTGCTTTCATCAACCAGCATTAAGATGCCCGAGACTATGTTCACGAAAAGCAAGGTGCAAATGGCTAAGGCGGTGTGCTTGCGGCCATCATTTTCTGCCTTCTTGGTGGCAATCGTCATGGGCACTACCCAGGCGGCCGCGATCACCCCGATGCCTAACGTAGCAACCACAACGAGTCCAAAAAAGACCCAGTTGAGAATCACTGCAACGCCGTAGAGGTTGGTACCGGCTTGCGCGGGGTACGGGCTGGTCTGCCAAGGTGCGTGCTGACCCGGCTGAGGATAAGCCGAGTATGGCCCCGGTGCCGCCTGCGGTACCTGGTATGCGGCGGCAGTCTCAGGGTTGACAAAGTGCGTGCCGCATGACTGGCAAAATAGTCCGGCACTTCCCGTGGCGATATAACCACTGCCGCAGGCAGAGCAGGTAATTGGGGCGAACTGTGCCCCTGCTGGTGTTGTCATGCCCGCATCATACGTGAACTTGCTAGGCCGATAAGTGCTTACTGCGTAGCGTCAAAAATCAGGTAGGTGAGGTAGGCCGCGTAGGCGGCGATCATTAGCGTGCCTTCGAGGCGGCTGACCTTCTTGCCGGTCAAGAAGATGGGCACCAGCACAATAGCCCCAAGTACCATCAGCGGGATTGAGACGTTGACCAGCGCGGGCAACACCTCGATTGTGGCCGGGCCAAATAGCAGCGAGCCGCCCAAGATGATGGTCGGGTTCATGGCCGATGAGCCGATCAGATTCCCCACCGCGATACCGCGGTCGCCACCCTTGATGGTCGAGGCCAGCGCCGTGGCCAGCTCCGGGGCCGAGGTGCCGATGGCCACAACGGTCAACCCGATTAGCGCATCGGAGACCCCCAGGGATTCTGCTATGCCCACCGCACCATCGAGCATCCACTCCGCGCCGAACACGATTATCGCAAGGCCAGCCAGCAGCAGACCCACCTCTAACACCACAAACCTGCTGCCGGGTCTTGGCGGCCGCTCTTCTGCCGAAAGTTCGGGCGCTTCTGGCCCGGTAATCGCGCGCCGCCGGGCCGTGGCCACAACAATCCAGAAGTATCCGATGCCGAAGGCCAGCAGCGCGAGGCCGTCCCAGACGTGAAACTGCCCATTTGAGGCCAGCAGCCAGACCAGTCCCGAACCAATAATCACGGCGGGCAGGTCTAGCCGCAGCGTCGAACCGCGAATTGCCACCGGCCGAATTGCGGCCATTAATCCGAAGATCAGCAGTAGGTTGACGATCTGAGTGCCGACAATGTTGCCAATCACCAGATTGCCGCTACCGCGCGTCATCCCCTCGATACCCACCGCTAGTTCCGGCAGGGATGTGCCGATGGAAACGACGGTCAACCCGATGATGATCGGCGAGATACGCAGGCGTCTAGCCAAGACGGTGCCGTTGGTGACCACCAGCTCGGCGCCGACGACGAGCGCGGCGATGCCAACAAACAGGAGGAGGACGTTCAAGAGGATAAGACCTCCGTAACAGTTAAGACGCGAAAACGCGGGCGGCTCCCGACCTTAGTCAGCCAGCCGCCCGCGGGTAACGGATTGGATCAGGCGCCGTACTGGTTGTAGGAGCCGTTGATGTGGTTCATCGCGTTGAACACCTTGTACATGTACACAAATGGGCCGATGATGATGAGCGAACCAAGCACGTACCACAGCCAGAAGTCCTTGGCCGAGACCAGCTCGCCCAGGTTACGACGACGGGCTTCGTTGCCGACGCGGTCGGAGAACATGTGCATCCAAACGATCATGAAGATACCGAAGGTCACCATCGAGAGCAGAATTACCAGCAGGTAGTTCATGGTCTTCTTGCCGTCACGCTGGGCGGTCATGTTGATGTCCTCGGCCATCGTGTACCAGACGATGATCGAGTAGATACCAAAGGTGATGATCGATAATCCGAGCCAAACCCACAGGTTACGGTCGGTCTTGAGCTGACGGAATGGCACGTTCTGGGGCGGGGCTGCTTGCATGGGAGGCATAGTCATGTACCGCATGATAGTGCACGCTGAGCCAGCTAAAGTTCCAGGTTCTCCAACATGCCGGTTACTAGGTCGGCGATGGCGCTGCGTTCGGAGCGGGTGAGCGTGATGTGGGCGAACAGCGGGTGACCCTTCAGCTTTTCGATCACGGCCGCGACACCATCGTGCCGTCCAACGCGCAGGTTATCGCGCTGGGCCACATCATGGGTGAGGATGACGCGAGAGTTTTGCCCGATGCGAGAGAGTACGGTGAGCAACACGTTGCGCTCCAACGATTGCGCCTCATCAACGATGACGAAGGCGTCATGCAGGGAACGGCCGCGGATGTGAGTCAGTGGCAGCACTTCGAGCATGTCCCGGGCGATCACCTCATCGATCACCTCCTTGCCCACTAGCGCCCCTAGAGTGTCGAAGACGGCTTGCGCCCACGGACTCATCTTCTCGCCTTCGGTGCCGGGCAGGTAGCCGAGGTCTTGGCCGCCAACGGAGTAGACGGGACGAAAGACGAGAACTTTCTTGTGCTGCCGCCGCTCTAGCACGGCCTCCAACCCGGCGCACAAGGCAAGGGCGGACTTGCCGGTACCGGCGCGACCGCCCAGGGAGAGGATTCCCACCTCATCGTCGAGCAGCAGGTCGATGGCAATGCGCTGTTCGGCGGAGCGGCCATGTACGCCGAAAACTTCCTGGTCGCCGCGCACCAAGCGCAGGCGCTTATCGGCGGTGATGCGGCCAAGGGCCGAGCCGCGCGGGGAGTGAATCACCACACCCGTATGCACCAGCAGCGGCTCGGCATCGTGAAGCATCGCGGCATCCAAGGCGTCCAAAGCGATGACCTCTTCGCTCCATAGCGCGGCCATCTGCTCGTCGGATAGGTGCAGGGTGGTCATGCCGGTCCAGCCGGAATCAACGGCAAGTTCGGCGCGGTATTCCTGGGCTTCTAGGCCGCAGGCCGATGCCTTGATCCGCATCGGCAGGTCTTTGGAGACGACAACTACCTGGCGACCCCCGGCGGCGAGGTTGGCGGCGACGGCCAAAATGCGCGAATCGTTGTCGCCGAGGCGGAACCCCGCTGGCAGCACGTTTTGGTCGAGGTGATTGAGCTCGACACACAGCGTGCCACCCGCGTCCCCGATGGGCAGCGTTTGATCGAGGCGGCCATGCACGAGGCGCAGATCATCGAGGATACGCAGCGCGGAGCGGGCGAAATACCCAAGTTCGTGATGATGGCGCTTGCCCTCTAGCTCGGTGATGACCACCACGGGAAGCACCACATCATGCTCATCAAAGCGGAAGATCGCCCGCGGGTCAGAGAGCAGCACGGAGGTGTCAAGTACGTAAGTTTTGCGGCTGGCGTCCATGTCAAGCTCCTTTGTTCGCGACGATGCGTGCCTTCAACCTACGCCGAGAACCGGCTACAGGGGCGGAAGCACCCGCGTGTTGTCGCTAAACGAGCATTGCGGTCGATCCCTCGAATGACCGACCCCTCGAACTGGTCGGGGCGACAGGATTTGAACCTGCGACCCCCTGCTCCCAAAGCAGGTGCGCTACCAAACTGCGCCACGCCCCGATGGCCGCTCACACGACCGGGAAGGGAGTCTACCCGGTCATGGTGTCCTGCGCCTCACGCATCGCCGGTGAGGTTTGCTAGAGTTATGCCGCGATCACGGCAGCCAGTCGTGGCGTCGCGGATGTATCAGCGGCTTCGCCGCTTCACGTCTGCTCTTCGCCTCATTCGCGGATGTAGCTCAATGGTAGAGCCTCAGTCTTCCAAACTGATTACGCGGGTTCGATTCCCGTCATCCGCTCCACTGCGTGTGGTTCCGCTTGGCCCGCTATGGTGTGGGGATGACCGAACTGCTTATCTCCGGTGCCGGGGTTCTTGCCGAGGTGTGGCGGGGGAACCTGCTCGAATCCGCTCATCTAGGGCAGCTAGTGGTACTTGATGATCGTGGAGAGACCACACTTGCCGTCGGCGATCCCGACGCGGTGATCTACGCTCGCTCATCGCTCAAACCGTTACAGACGGTGGCGATGCTGCGCGCCGGTTGGCACCCCACCAGTGATGCCTCCGTGGCCCTGGCCTGCGCTTCGCATAGTGGTGAGTCGGAACATCTGGCCACCGTGCGGGCCATGCTTCGTGAGGCTGGCCTCGATGAAAATGCGTTGCAGAACACACCCGCCTATCCTCTCAATGGCGATGCCGAGCGGCGGTGGCGAGCTAATGGGAACGGCCCCTCCTCGCTGACTCAGAACTGCTCCGGCAAGCACGCCGCAATGCTCGCCACCTGCGTCGCGAACGGCTGGGATACCGCCACATACCGCGATCCTGCTCACCCGCTACAGCAGGTCATTTCCGCCGCCATTGCGGACTTAACCGGGGATCAGCAAAGCCCGCATGTCACCATCGATGGCTGCGGCGCTCCCCTGTTCTCCACCACGCTGCATGGCCTGGCCCGAGCCTTTGCCCGCATCGCCACTGCGCCGGATGCGGCCGAAGTCAGGGTATCTCGTGCCATGTCTGCCCACGCGGATCTGGTGGGTGGCACCGGTCGAGACGTCACCGCCGCGATGCGGGCCATCCCTCGCCTGATCTGTAAGGATGGCGCCGAGGGCGTCTACGCCGGGGCGTTTCTTGACGGCACTGCATTCGCCTTTAAGGTGCTTGATGGCGGCGCCCGTCCGCGCCCGGCCATTCTCGCCGCAACCCTGCAAGCTGCGGGGGCGCTCAACGTCGACGGCGTAGACGCTGCGGCTCTAGCTGCGTTGGGCGCCGTCCCGGTACTCGGGGGTGGCCAGCCCGTAGGCGAGGTGCGCGTCGCCTTCAGGGATAATTGCCGCCCGTGACCTCTCTTATCAGGCGGCTTACCACCAAAGACGCCGTGACCATCGCGATTAGCTCGATGGTGGGTGCGGGCGTGTTCGCCGCCTTCGGCCCGGCTGCCCTGGCCGTTCACGACACCGGTCATGCCTGGCTCCTGCTCGCCGCCCTGGCCCTGGCCGCCGCTGTGGCCTTCGCCAACGCGACATCGAGCGCCCAGCTTGCCGCGCAGTACCCCGTGGCCGGTGGCACCTATGTTTATGGCCGCGAGCGCCTGGGGCCGTGGGCCGGGTTTATGGCTGGTTGGGGTTACGTGATCGGCAAAACCGCCTCTTGCACGGCGATGGCGCTGACCTTCGCCGCGCACGCGGTACCCGATCAGGCGCCGTCCTGGACCCGTCGCGGTGTTGCCGCCGCGCTGGTCGTCGCGGTTGCCGCCGTGAATTACCGCGGGATCACCCGCACGGTTCGGGTGGCCCGTTGGATTGTCATCTTTGTGCTTTCCGCGCTGGCGCTCACCATCGCACTAACCTGGATTGGCGTCGTCGGCGGGCTGGCGGACGCACCCACCCTTGCCCCATCAGCAGTCACCGGCAGCCTGGGCGCGGTGTACGGCGTCCTTCAGGCCGGTGGCTTGCTTTTCTTCGCCTTTGCCGGTTATGCCCGCATTACCTCGCTTGGGGAGGAGGTGATTAATCCGCGCAAGGCCATTCCCCGCGCAGTGGTTATCTCCTTTGGCATCGTGGCTGCGATCTATGCTCTGGTAGCCGTCACCTTGCTCGCCGTGCTGGGACTCGATGGCACCGCGTACTCCACCGCCCCGCTGGCCGACGCTGTTGAACTAGCCACCAGCGGCACCGCCTGGGCCGCCCCGCTGGTGCGGGTTGCGGCTACGGCGGCTTCCGGTGGCGCGTTGCTGGCTTTGATGGCTGGCGTCGGGCGCACAATATTTGCGATGGCTCGCGAACACGATCTACCGGGCGTCTTCACGGCGATACACCCTCGGTATTCGGTGCCGCACAAGGCCGAGATCGCCTTGGCCGGGATGATCGTGGTGGCCGTACTCACCCTCGACTTGCGCGGCGCGATTGGCTTCTCCGGTTTTGGTGTACTCATCTACTACCTGGTCGCCAACCTCTCCGCCTGGACCCAAGATCGCGAATACCGCTTATATCCCCGCGCGCTGCAAGCCTTTGGCGCCCTCGGTTGCGCAACCCTGGCCGTAATGCTCCCCTGGCCCGGCGTCGCCATCGGCACCGGCATCCTGCTGCTAGGCGCAACTGGTCGCGCCCTGCGTTTGCGCCGCAGGATTTAGGGCAGCCAAGCCACTTGGGGAGAAGCGTGCCAGGGGTAGTCTTCGGCATTCCAGAGGCGGGCGTGTGGGGCTAGGCGATTGTGGAACTCGCTCCACTTTCGTCGCTCTGGTGGTGTCCAGGCCACCTCGGCTATGGCGGGCAGGCGCGGCAGCAGCATCGAGAACGCCTCATCGCCCGTGGCGATGAACTCGGTAAAGATGCACGCCTCCACCCCGGCGATGGCCCCCGGTGGCACGCCAAGCGCGGTTGGTTCCCATTCGTAGGCGTCATGCACCTCGATTGGGTTCATCCAGTCCTGTCCGAGCGGGTAGCCCGCGTGGTACTTCATGTCCAGGTAGGCGTGAGAGGCCGGGGACATGATGAATTGCGCGCCTGCCGTCGCTGCGGCCGCGAAGGGGGCAACCTTGACCCGCGGATCCCAGTATTGCAGCAACGCCTCCGGGCCGATGTCTGCGGCGACCGCTTCCTGCCAAGCCACCGTGCGCTTCCCGGCTTGGCGGACGATGTCATAGGCAAGGTTCACCAGCTTGACGTATTCTGTCGCGTCGAGCGGGAGAGCTTCATCACCGCCAATGTGCACGTATCGCCCCCGCGTAGCGGTCACCACATCGCCGAGTACGTCGCGCAGCCACGGCTCGGTGGCGGGCGCATCGAACCACAGCCGGGAGATGCCAACTTCCACTCCGCCATAGGCGGGTGTGCCCAGGCCGTCTGGAGTGAGTTCAGGGCAGGCGTGCGTGGCGGCGTTGGTGTGGCCGGGCACATCGATTTCGGGAATGATCTCGATAAATCTTGCCGCGGCGTATTCCTGTAGCTCACCGAATTCGGCCATTGTCAGGTACCCGCGTTCGCCTTTTGGCACCGATCCGTTCATTTGGGTGCGGCCTGATATTTCGGCCAAGGCGGTCCGGGAGGGGATTTCGAGACGCCAGCCCTGATCGTCGGTCAGGTGTAGGTGTAGCTGCCGGAGCTTGTAGTGCCCGGCCAGGTCGATCACCTGCCAGATGGTCTTAGGGCCAAACCAGTGGCGGGCCAAGTCGAGGGAGAGGCCGCGCCAGGCGAATCTGGGCGTATCCTTGATGGTTACACAGGGTATGGCACCTTTAGGGGTGACCAGCTGCCGTAGCGTGCGTAGGCCATGCAGCAGGCCAACCTGGGCCGGCGCCGAGACAACGATCTCCTGCGAGGTGACGGTCAGTTCGTAGGACTCGTCGGCCTCCCAATCCACCTCCGGCACACCGCCTGGCCTCAGAGATTCCCCCGCCAGGCGCAGCCGCAGCGGCAGGCCGTCATCGGGCGACTTGGCATCCAACACCGCCACGCCGACGGGCTCCAGCAGCTCATGAACCAGAGTCCACCAGTGGCGGTGGTTATCGGATTCGAGGGCGTCGAAGTCCAGTTTTACGACCGCCACTGGGTTGACCTGACTCGACGAACGCGCTGGGTAAGGCCAGGGAACTAACGCTTTGCCGCCCGTGGCCCGCACATAGGCGGGCCACGGGATTAGTGGGAGTTCATTACTCACGGGCGTAGCATCACCTTGGTGGCGCGGCGCTCGTCCATCGCCGCGTACGCCTCGGCGGCCTCGGTCAGCGGCAGCGTCAGGTCGAATACATCGCCCGGAGTAATGGAGCCTTCCAACACATGCGGCAACAGCTCCGCCATGTACTTGCGGGCCGAGGCCATGCCGCCGCCGATGGTGAGATTCTTGGCGAACATCTCCCCCACCGACA
>WQZL01000101.1 GCA_009780755.1 Promicromonosporaceae bacterium
CAGCCTTCGCGGATGCCTTGCTCGATGGGGTCTGGTTCCTTGTCTACCCGCGAGACAATGAGATCGGGTTCGTTGCGTAGCTTGATTAGCACATCCTCACCGGCGCGCAGAGCCTTCAGTACACGCGAAGACTCGCGGTTGAACTGCGTGGGCGTAATGGTCATCGTCATGCTACTTATCGTAGCAAGTTTACTACTTTCGCGCAGAGGCGCACCATCTATCATCCTGCGCGAGCGTTAGCGAGTTACAGGACCTAGACCAGAGGGTTACCGTTAGCTCTCAACCACCGAGAGGAGGGGGTTAGTTGCGCAGGCTGGGGATCATTTGTTTCAGCTTGGGGTGCCACCTGGTGGCTTGGGTGGGGAAGCAGCGTTGTAGTAGTTCGATCATTGCGGAGACGGCCACGGATGCGCCGGGGCTGGCGCCTAATAGCCCGGCGATGGTGCCGTCGTTGCTGGCCACCACCTCGGTGCCGAACTCTAGGGTGCCCTTGCCCGTGGCCGGGTTGCGTTTGATGATCTGTACCCGCTGTCCGGCTTTGAACCATTCCCAGTCGGTCGCGTCGGCGGTGGGGACAAAGCCGCGTAGCGCCTCGATGCGGGCGGCGGGGCGGGCGAGTACCTCGCCGATCAGGTAGCGGGTGAGGTCGAGGTTGGCCAGCCCGGCCTGAGCCATCGGTAGCGCGTTGTGGGTGCGCAGGGAGGTGAGGAGACCTAGCGGCAGCCCATGTTTCAGGTAGCGGGGGCTGAATCCGGCGAAGGGGCCGAACATCAAGTATTGCTGGCCATCGATCCATCGGGTGTCCAGGTGGGGCAAGGACATGGGCGGGGCGCCCAGGTCGGCCTTGCCGTATACCTTGGCCTGATGTTGGGCGAGAAGTTTGGGGCTATCGGTGCGGAGGAAGTGACCGGAGACGGGGAAGCCGCCGTAACCGCGCGCCTCGGGAATGCCTGCGGATTGCAGCAGTGGCAGCGCGCCACCGCCGGCGCCAACGAACACGAAACGGGCCGGGGTTAAGCTGGCCTGGCCGGTGGCGCGATCCACCACCCGCGCCAGCCAGCCCTGGCCAGGGGAGCGCCTAAGCGATTTCACCTCGTGTCGCAGACGCACATCGGCGCCGCCTGCCGTCAAGCCAGCCACCAAATATCGGGTTAGGGCGCCAAAATCTATGTCGGTGCCCTCTGCGGAGTAGGTGGCGGCCAGCGGCTCGCCCGATGCGCGGCCTTCGGTCAGTAGGGGCGCCCAATCAGCAATGATGGCCGGGTCGCTGGTGAACTTCATGCTCGCAAAGGCGGGGTGGGCGGCCAGCGCCTCATGGCGGCGGCGCAGGAACTCGACGTTTTCCTGGCCGCGCACGAAGGTTAGATGCGGAACATCCTGAATCCAGTGGCCGTCGGGCAGCACGCCGTGTTCGCTGAGCCACTCCCAGAACTCTCGCGAGACATGAAACTGCTCGTTGATGCTCACGGCCTTGGTCACGTCTATGGAGCCGTCAGGCGCCTCGGGCGTGTAGTTGAGTTCGCAGAGCGCGGCGTGTCCAGTACCGGCGTTATTCCAGGGATCGGAGGCTTCGAGGGCCACGCTATCGAGGCGCTCAATTAGTTGAATGGACCAGGTTGGTTCGAGCTGTTGAATGAGCGTGCCAAGCGTCGCGCTCATTACCCCGCCGCCGATTAACAACACATCCACGGGAACGGCAGGGGAGAATGACGACGCTGGCATACGGCAAGTCTAAGCGTCAGGCTCTGTTTCTACCTCGTCATCGTCCTCGTCCGGCAACACGGCATCAGGGCCGTAATCACTGTCGGGCAGGTCGGGAATCGGCGGGCCAAGCACCTCCACGGCATCCGGCTCGATGGCCGGAGGCGTTTCCGGGTCGGGCATCTCGGGAACCGGTGGCCCGAACACCTCCCCGGTTCCCGGTGCGTCACCCAACTCGGCAATGTTTGGAACCGGCGGGCCAAGTGGCTCCTCGCTATCCGGCGCTACACCATCCGACGAGGCAGCTTCAGATGTCTCGGGAATCGATGGCCCAGGCACCTCATATTCGCTAGGAAGGTACTCCTCCGGGGGAACAGACAATTCGTCAGGAGCGGATGGGCCAAGCGGTATCTCGGCGGAAGCGCCGCTGACGCAGTGTGGCGGCTCCCAGTAATGAGTGATCCACTCAGACCAGGTGTTGCCAGTGGCCCCCCACCAATAGTTAGGCGCGCCGACAAGGGTGTCCCAGTGCCAGGGGTGCCGTGATACTCCCACGCGGAACGAAACATGGGTTCCGCAAACTCGGGGTAAAGCATTGATATTGTGCTCAGGCGCATCGCCCGAAGACCAGGTTCGGCCGTACCAGCCACCGAGGGCGTAACTCCACTGAACGTGCCCGTTAGCGCCGCGGTCGTGTGAAACCTGAATTTGGTACCACGGGCCGTCGACAGCAGGCCAGTACGAGACTGTACCGTCTCCTGGGCCAAGTGAACCGCCGGGGAGGGCATTGGTGCCCCACATGGGGCCGAAAGCGACTGGATGAGCCAGCCCAGGCCAGGTCCACAGGCTGTAGTTCTGGTCCCATTCCAACACGAAACCGGCGCTAGGTCGGTAGACAACTTGAACGCCAGTGATCGGAGCCGGGTTGTTGGTTCCGGTTGGGGTGCAACCGCGTGTCAAAGTATTTGAATGCTCGCTCCAAGTGAAGGTATGTGGCGTCCACGGTGTCCACGGCGCTAACGGATCGTCAGCGCAGGTTATGTTGGCGCTCCAATAGATTGTCTGTCCGCAGGGGCGCAGCATCGTAGGAAAGTCTTGGAAGCCGAAGTTTGGATGGCTGTCCGCCACAGGACGCGTAACCGAACTCTCCTGAGTTATTCCGTCGAGCGACCATCGCAATACATACTGCGGGTTTGTACAGCCAACAAGTTCAGTCGAGGTCGGTGGTGGGTTGAACCGAATTAATGGGAATGGAGGCCATCCGGTCGGGAAGGAGTAGTCGTAGTGCACGTTGCCCAAGGGCGCGCCGACTATGGCGGTTGAGGAAGTAGCCGGGCATTCCAGCGGGGTCGGGGTGACTCCTCCCGGGGTCCACGGTGCGAAGACGGCGCGGACTTCGGTGGTGACGACTCTCCAATCGTCTGCGGCAACACCACATCGACCGACAGTAGTAGCCAGGTCGAGGCTAGCATTTTGCCAGTCGCCCCAAACGCCGTCGTCAGCCCGGCAGCGCCACTCATAGCGGACCAGACGGTCGGCAGGGGCGTATGGGGAGGCTGGCGTGGCAGTCCAGGATGCTTGGACGTCACCCAGCAGCGGGCTAGTGGTTAGCGTAGGCGGCGCCGGACAAGCCATCGGCATTGTGCAGTAAGCCTGAACAGTGGTGGGCGCCGGGGTTGAAGAATCGACGCTATTGACGGCCACCACGCGGAACTCAGCGCGAGAGCCACCCTGAACCGAGGCGGAGTCGAAGCTCGTACCAGGGGCAGGCACGGTGCCAACATGATTCCAATCGACCTCATTAGCGCTGTTGACGCGCCGGTAGATGCGGTACTCGGTGACCGGCGGGTCTGCCGTAACGGCATCCCACGACACCTGGATGGGGCTGGAATATCCCGAAGGACACGTCGCAGCCACATTGTTCACGGGGCCGGGAGGGTTGCCAGCGCGGACTTCCACTTCTGCGCCGAGGCAGATCGCTTCAACGGACCAGACAGGAGTCGGGTGGTATTGGGCAGCAGCGGCAGCTGCGCCACCGATGAACAGCGCACCTTCGTCCGCTGCGGTGACGGTATCGCGCACCTGTAGGACGAGGGTGTGCGTCAGAGGGGCGGTGGCGGTCGGGCCGATGGGGGCCGTCGCGATGGAATCGTTTTCCACTACCTGGAAGATCGGGTCTGGGTCACCCAACCAGTCGCCGGGCGTGAGGGTTAGCCTCGCGAGTAGGTTGTCGCCCGCCATCGCCGGGATAACAGTGGTGGTCACAAAGACAAAATCGCCGGGACGAGCGTAGGTGTCACGGAGGTCGCCATCTATGGCACCATCACGGATCACGATCTCGACGGCATCGGGGCAGGAGATGGTGAGATAGCCAACCTGGAAGGAGGAGGTCTCGACGGTAACGCCTACCTCCCACTGAGAGAGCGTGGAGCCGACCGAAGCCAGGCCGAGGGCCGCAATGCCCAGGGCCGCTGTCCGCAGCAATGCGGTGCGGAGCCGACGTGTGCGAGCCTGCTTGCGCAAAGCGGCCCGGGTGTACTCGCGTGAGGTGGTCATGGGGCTACCTCCGAGGTGGTCGGGGTGGTCTCGGTGTCATCGTCTTCGCGGCGGCGGCGCTTAGCGATCAGGAACAAAGAGCCAAGAGCCAGCAGGGCAACCGCACCGGCGACCAGGGCCAGATCTGCGCCGGTCACCGGCAGGTCTGGGGCGACAGACACGTCACCAGGAGGGGCGGTCGGGGTCGGACTAGGTGTCGGGGTCTCTTCCGGGAGTAGACCGCGCATGATGACGTAAATCTCGGCGGGGATCACGTCGTTCATGGTGTAGTTCATGGGGGCGCCAAAGGCGAACGCTACATTCACGTATAGGCGTTGGGTCTGGCCAGGGTTGAGGTAAATCGTGGATGTGGGGACGCCGTTGACGTACAGGTCGTAGCTCAGATGCGGGTAGGAGTAGGACTCGCGGGGGTAATCCACGCGGACGCCCAGATCGGCGGCTGCCCGCTCATTGGTCTCATTGCGGATGTACACCCAGACGTAGGAGGTGTCGCCGGGCACCTTGAAGTTCAGGGAAGTGTCGAGCAGCCTGGTGGTGATGGCGGGATACCAGGTAACACCGTTATACGACACGCCAAGGGGTGGTCCGTCAGGCAGAGCCTGCGCGGCGGGAGCGTGTGCCCCGGCGAGCAGGATGACGCCTAGCGCGACTGCCGCGATGCGGGCGATCCGCTTCATTGCGTCCCTTCCTAGAATCTGGGGTGGTGGACTCCCCGTCCACCGAGTTTTCGTTGGGCGGAAGTCCGCCGCAGACACAGGGGCAGACACAGCCACTTGGCCGCTGCCCGCCTCGCATCCGCTTTTCTATTGCCGATCTGATAGCGATGTATCCGAACCAGAGGGCGGCTACGCCGCCTACTGCGGCCAGCGCCATCATTCGGGTGCCGTGATCTGTGGCCAGGGCACCGAACCAGGGGATCGTGTACCACAGCCGCCCACGCACCATGTCTGGTGTTGTTAGCTGACCATCGTCGTTCGGGTTGGCATCGCCTCTGGTGGTGAAGTTGCCGTATTCGTCAATCCCCACCACCCGGTGGGTGATCGTGTAGGTCGCCCCCGGCGTGCGCCGGAAGTTAATGATGTCGCCTATTTCGATGTCATCCGTCTCCACCGGGCGGATCACCACGAAGGTACCCACCGGCAGCGTTGGCTCCATCGAACCCGTCGCAATCACAAACGTGTCCCCGCCCGCGATGCGCGGGATTAGGAACGCGGCCAGAATCACGGCCACCGCCGCGGCCATAACCAGTGCCGTTAGAACGTATCCGACAAACTGGTTATGGCCGCGAGCGGGTTGGGTCATGGATTATTCAGCGTTCCACTGCAGGACAGTGAAGGTGATGCTGTCGATCAGCGCCTCAAGAACGTCGTCTTCGTCTTCGGTGTTACCGACATCGGTGATGTCGATCATGACATAAACCGAGACCGTTAGATCTACGGGGGCGCCACCGGTCATATCGATCCGGCCAGTCGTCAGCGGAACACCATCCACAAGAGCGACGGCACTCACGTCAGCCAACCACGCGTTCGTCCTGATGGTCCAGGTACCTTCGACTCCAGCAGCGACACCGGAGCCTGCGTACGTGGTGATCGTGGTATACGCCGAGCCGCTGACCTCAATGTCATCGTCGTCGAAGTTGATCTCTACCCACAGGTTGTCACCGCGACCGACAACGTCGAACTCGGCCCGAGCAACGATGATGTCAAACGGAACAACGAACTCGACCACTGCGCCTACATCGTCCCAGTCAGGCTCCTCCGAGTCGAAGTCACCGATGTGGTGCCAATCGGACAGTTCCAATTCGTCATCTTCGATGTCGAGTGTGAGGAAACCAACCTCAAATTCAGATTCGGCAGCCGTGGCGCCGACCTCCCACTGGGCGAGAGTGGCGCTAGCGCCGATGAGGAGCGCGGCGGCGACGGTTGCGCCGGCGGCTACCTTGAACCTACGGGAACGGGTGTTCTTCATTGATGCCTCCAATTGGGTGACAGTTGCCTGCCACGGGTTGTATGCGACTTCTACGTCGCTAGGGGACATGAAACCCTGTGGAGGCTAATCTGCCCGAATCGTCCGGCTGACTGTGAATGGATTTCTGGCGCATTTTGTCGCAAATCAACAAAACTCGCAGGTCACAGCTGTGCGCAACCATAATTCATTTGCCCGTTGAACTAATTCACAACCGTTTCAACTGTTGGCTGCCCCACAGGTAGGAGATAGGCAGGGCCGCGAGGCGATCCCCGAACGAGGCCGCCTCCTGTCCAAGATGCAGCACGTAACCAGCTGCGAACCGCTCGCCTAACTTGTCTCGCAACCAACCCAGATGCTTAAAGGGGACTGCCCCCGGGAATCAGAAAGTGTACTTTCGGATTTTCAGGAAGTGTGGTTGTGGGTTTGGTGCGGGTGGTGGTGGTTTCGACACGGGCGCTGCGCGCCCTACTCAACCATCGGGGGCGGCTCAATCACCGAGGATAACGGCGGGAGGTTTGCGGTTGGCTAGGGCGTAAGCGACTGTGACTAGGGCGATGCCGAGGGCGCCGATGGCAGCGGCGGTGAACACCCGCTGGGTGGTGATTTCCAGGAGGAAGAGGCCGTGCGCGAGGGATGGAACCGCTACGGCCACGGCCCCAAGCATGCCGAGCGCGCCAACTAGCGCAATCTTCCACACCGCCCAGGGGCGGGCCATCAGGGTCAAAATCCATAGGCAGATGATGAGTACCACCAGGGTGGAGGTGGTGCGCGCATCGGCAGCCGTCGATTCTGGCTCCAGCCAGCGCGTCACCCGGAAGCCCGTGTACGCACCGGCGGCCACGATCAGCCCGGCCGGGATCGCAAACCGCATCACCCGCCCCAAGAACCCCGGAATGTACCGCCGCCGATTTGGGCCAAGGGCCAAGAAGAAGCCCGGCACGCCGATGGTCAGTGAAGAGATCAGCGTCAATTGGATCGGCTCGAAGGGGTAGGCGCTGGCGGTGATCGCCGTGACGATGGCCAGCACGAAGGCATACGAGTTGCGGGTCAGGAACAGGTTGGCGGCGCGCTCGATGTTGGCGATCACCCGGCGCCCCTCGGCCACGGCGTGTGGCAGATGCGCAAACTTCCCATCTAGCAGCACCAGCTGAGCGACGGCCTTGGTGGCCGGAGAACCAGAACCCATCGCCACGCCAATGTCTGCGTCCTTCAAGGCCAGGGCATCGTTGACGCCATCGCCGGTCATGGCGACAACATGCCCGCGCGATTGCAATGCGGTAACCATCGCCTGCTTCTGCGCCGGGGTGACCCGGCCAAACACGGAATTAGCGGCCAGCACATCGGCCAGCGCGCCCGGCTCTTCGGGCAACTCGCGGGCGTCGATAGCGTCATCTGCTCCGCTGACGCCGGGCACCCCCACGCGGGCCGCGACCGCGCCCACCGTGCGCGGGTTATCGCCAGAAATTACCTTCAAGGCCACGCCTTGTTCGGCGAAGTAGGCCAGCGTCTCGGCGGCATCGTCGCGGGCGCGCTCGGCCAATACCACCAGGGCCACCGGAGCCAGCGCGGCGGGCAAGGCGGCCTCACCCTCCGTAGCCGGTTCCGCCGGGGCGTTGGCATGGGCGAGCAGCAATACGCGGCTACCGGTGGCGGCAATGGCATCGGCCTCAGCGCGGGCAGCCCGTTCGGCGACGGAGGCAGGGGAGGGCAACACCATCTCCGGCGCCCCCAGCACCCAGGTGCCGTTTCCCTCTGCGGTAACAGCCGACCACTTGCGGGCCGAAGAGAACGGAATCTGCCCCGTGGCAACCCACTCGGTGGTGGGGTGATGCTGGCCGATGGCGGCGGCTGTCGCATTCGTGCCATCGCCGGAAAGTAGGCCCAATGCGTTAGCGATGCGAGCATTTGCCACATCGCCGTCGGGCACATCGTCGAGCGGCACCACGCGGTCAAGTTCAATGTCGCCGTAGGTAAGGGTGCCGGTCTTATCCAGGCACAGCACATCTACCCGAGCCAAACCCTCCACGGCGGCTAGTTCCTGAACGAGCGTTTGCTTGCGGGCCAGGGAGACGACGCCAAGGGCAAACGCCATCGAGGTGAGCAGCACCAGCCCATCGGGCACCATGCCGACCATCGCCGCCACCGTGCTGGTTACGGCTTCGCGCCAGGTTTCGTTATCGACGCTGCCCCACTGTCGCCAGGCGACGATGGGTGCGGAGATGGCCATGACAATGGCGATTCCCTTCAACAGCCGGTTTGTACCGGCGCGCAGCTCGGAATGAGTTAGGGAGAAACGGCGGGCCTGAGCGGCCAGTTGCGCGGCGTAGGAGTCGGCGCCGACGCCGGTGGCTTGGAAGCGGCCTGTTCCGGCCACGATGATCGACCCGGAGCGCACCTCATCGCCTACCCCCTTGGGAATGGGGTCGCTTTCCCCGGTGAGCAGCGCCTCGTCGGCCTCTAGCCCGGTGGCCGAGCGCAGCACGCCATCGGCGGGTACCTGGTCGCCGGTGCGCAGTTCCAGCAGATCGTCGGCCACCACCTCGTTAACGGCCAGCTTCACCAGTTCGGCGTCGCGCACGGCGCGAGCGATGGGAGCATTGACGATGGCCAGCTGATCGAGGGTGCGGCGGGAGTGTAGTTCTTGGACGATGCCGATTAGCGAATTGAAGAAGATGACAAAGCCGAACAGGGCGTTTCGCCAGCTACCGGTGGCCAGGGTCACGGCGAGCAGAGTGGAAAGTACCGCATTGACCGGGGTAAACACGTTGGCACGCACGATTTGCC
>WQZL01000102.1 GCA_009780755.1 Promicromonosporaceae bacterium
GCATCCTCCCGGAGTGTTCCGAGGCCGCCAGCCGATCAATAACAAAGCCCCCCACCTCCTGGGCGCCGAAGCGCACCCGCACTCGCACCCCCGGTTGCGCGCCGTCGCTCATTGTTTGGGGCACCAGGTAGTCGTACTCGCGGTCTAGGTGCATCGGTTGAAGATCGAGCAGCACGCGAGCCACCGGTAAGTTGGTGGCCAGCTGCGGCAGGCCACGAGCCAGCCGAACGGCGCCGCTTTTGGGCGCCCCGATCTCCCCCAGTCCCGGCAACACCTCTTGTCCGCCGGTGTGTGCGGCGATGACCGGGTTAATCGCGGGCGGGTTAGACATGCGAACTCACCGGCTTAGACCGCCGCGCGCAGTGCCTCGAGGCGGTCGGTACGTTCCCAGGTAAAGCTCTCCCGCCCGAAGTGGCCGTAGGTGGCGGTGGACAGGTAGATGGGGCGCAGCAGGTCAAGGTCGCCAATGATGGCCGCCGGGCGCAGATCGAACACGGCGTCGATGGCCGCTTTGATTCGCTCTACCGGCACCGTCTCCGTGCCGAAGGTCTCCACGTACAGGCCGACGGGACGAGCCACGCCGATGGCGTAGGCGGCCTGCACCTCGCAGCGCCTGGCCAACCCGGCAGCCACCACGTTTTTGGCCACCCAGCGCAGGGCGTATGCGGCCGAACGGTCCACCTTGGAGGGGTCTTTGCCGGAGAACGCGCCACCGCCATGACGGGCCATGCCGCCGTAGGTGTCAACGATGATTTTGCGTCCGGTTAGCCCGGCGTCACCCTGCGGGCCACCAATCGTGAAGTTACCGGTCGGGTTCACGAATAGGCGGTAACCCTCCGAGGGCAGGTCCACCTGCGCCAGCACCGGAGCGACCACACGCTTACGGATCAGCGCCGCCAGAGCCTCCTGCATAACGCCCGGATTATGCTGGGTGGAAACCACCACGGTATCGACGCGCACGGGCTTATCGCCGTCGTAGGCGATGGTCACTTGGGTTTTGCCATCGGGACGCAGGCCGGGCACCTCCCCGGATCTACGCACAGCGGCCAGGCGCTCAGCCAAACGGTGGGCTACCCAGATCGGCAATGGCATCAGCTCTGGGGTGTCATCGCAGGCGTAGCCGAACATCAGACCCTGGTCACCGGCGCCCTGAGCGTCTAGGGGGTCAGCTTCCCCGCCGCGCTGCTCTGCGGCGGCATTCACCCCCTGGGCGATATCGGGCGACTGCTGCCCGATGGAGACCGAAACCCCGCAGGATCTGCCGTCAAAGCCAAGCTTGGATGACGTGTAACCGATGCGGTTGACCACATCACGGACGATGTGCGGAATCTCCACGTAGGCCGTGGTGGTGACCTCCCCCGCCAGGTGCACCAGCCCGGTGGTGACCATCGTCTCGACGGCCACGCGCGCCTTGGGGTCTTGCTCTAGGATCGCATCGAGTACGGCATCGGAGATCTGGTCGCAGATTTTGTCTGGGTGGCCCTCGGTCACGGACTCCGAGGTAAACAGGCGAAGGGTTTGTGTCATTCCGCAAGCCTAGTTGGTGGCGCCGACAGTGAGCCAATGCTGCCACAGCTCGTCGATCAGGTGTAGCCGCTTGGCCAGCGGGCCAGTGGAATCTAGCACCACATCTGCCACGGCGAGCCGTTGCTCGTCGGTGGCCTGCGCGGCAATGCGGGCGTGCGCCTCCTCTTGCCCCATCCCGCGCTCGGTCACCAGCCGCCGTAATCGAACCTCGGCGGGGGCGTGAACCACGAGAACCAGTCCGAAATCACCCGCTTGTCCGGTTTCGACCAACAGCGGGATGTCGTGAACCACCACGGCAGCGGGGTCGGCGGCGATGGCGGCGGCCTGTCGTTCAATAGCCAGGCGCCGCACCTCGGGGTGAATGATCTGTTCAAGAGCTTCGAGTTCGGCGTCGTCGTCAAATACCCTCTCCCCCAGTACGGTCCGGTTCAGCGCGCCATCATCGGCCAGGACTCCTCTGCCGAACCGCGCCACCACATCAGCTAGGCCAGGCGAGCCGAGGGCTACCGCCTCGCGGGCCAGTTCGTCGTGATCGATCACAACGGCGCCTAGCTCAGCCAGCCGCCGCGCAGTGGTTGATTTCCCGGCGCCGATGCCACCGGTGAGCGCTATTCGAAGCATGTCCCCAGCCTGCCAGCTCAGCCCGTCCGAAGATAGGTGAACATCATTGCGGGAAGCATCCGGTGGGCGTATGTTCGCTCCTCAATGAGCTGCTGGTCAGGAGCGGAGGTGGCAGGATCGACGCCGAAGAGCCGGAAACTGTCAAAGACGATTCGTGCGGCGGTGGCCGCGTCCCCTCTCTCAACCCGTGGGGCTGCCTCGCTATCGGAGTCGCAGCCCACCAGGGAGAAGGCAAGGGCAACCGGGAGCGCAGCCAGGAAAAGACGGCGGGCGGCTGTGCGAAGCGACATGCTTTTAGGTTCCTCTGTTGTGTTTCAAACGCGAGAGGCCCGGCGCTTACTGGCGCCGGGCCTCTCAATGCGGTGGTTTCGACAAGCTCAATCACCGGGTGGGTTTTAGTTGCCGATGCTTAGCCGTTTCGCGACCTTCAACGGGCTGCCATCACCTCACTAACGCGAGCAAGCTCGCGCCGTTCGGCTCAGTTGCCCGTGAGCTTCTCGCGGAGAGCGGCCAGGGCCTCGTCGGAGGCGAGGGTACCGGCGGCCTCATCGGCCGGAGCCGACGAGGAGTAGGACGAGGCCGAGTCGGCATCGTCGTCACCGCTTGCCGCATCGCCAGACTCGGCCGCCGAGGCGTCGGCGGCCGAAGCTGCCCGCACCTGCTCGCGGTGAGACTCCCAGCGGGAGTGGGCCTTGGCGTATTCCGCCTCCCACGCCTCGCGCTGCGCCTCGAAGCCTTCAAGCCACTCGTTGCTTTCGGGGTCGAAGCCCTCGGGGTACTTGTACTCGCCCTTCTCGTCGTACTCGGCGGCCATGCCGTACAGCGCGGGGTCGAAGTCCTCGGACTCCGGGTCCACACCCTCGTTGGCCTGCTTGAGCGACAGCGAGATACGGCGGCGCTCCAGGTCGATGTCGATGACCTTGACGAACACCTCCGAACCGACGGTGACAACCTGCTCGGGCAGCTCGACGTGACGCACGGCCAGCTCCGAGATGTGCACCAGACCCTCGATGCCGTCCTCGACCCGCACGAACGCGCCGAACGGCACCAGCTTGGTGACCTTGCCGGGCACAACCTGGCCGATGGCGTGGGTGCGGGCGAAGGTCTGCCACGGGTCTTCCTGGGTGGCCTTCAGCGATAGAGAGACGCGTTCGCGGTCAAAGTCAACGTCAAGCACCTCGACGGTGACCTCGTCGCCCACGGTGACAACCTCGTTCGGGTGGTCAATGTGCTTCCACGACAGCTCGGAGACGTGCACCAGGCCATCGACGCCGCCAAGATCGACGAAGGCGCCGAAGTTGACGATGGAGGAGACCACGCCGGGGCGCACCTGGCCTTTGCCGAGGGTTTGCAGGAAGTCGGTGCGGACGGCCGACTGCGTCTGCTCTAGGTAGGCGCGGCGTGAGAGCACCACGTTGTTGCGGTTCTTGTCCAGTTCGATGATCTTGGCTTCGATCTCCTTGCCGATGTACGGCCCCAGATCACGGACTCGACGCATCTCTACCAGCGAGGCGGGCAGGAAGCCGCGCAAACCGATGTCGAGGATGAGGCCACCCTTGACCACCTCGATGACGGTGCCGGTGACGACGCCGTCTTCTTCCTTGACCTTTTCGATGGTGCCCCAGGCGCGCTCGTACTGGGCACGCTTCTTGGACAGGATCAGGCGGCCTTCCTTGTCTTCCTTGGTGATGACAAGAGCCTCAACGGTGTCGCCCATAGAGACCAGCTCGGAGGGGTCAACGTCGTGCTTGATGGATAGCTCGCGCGAGGGGATGACACCCTCGGTCTTGTAGCCGATGTCGAGAAGAACCTCGTCGTGGTCGATCTTGACGACGATGCCTTCGACGATGTCGCCGTCCTTGAACTCCTTGATGGAGGCGTCAATGAGGGCGAGCAAGTCCTCCTGGGTGCCGATGTCGTTGACGGCTACCTGCGGGACGGACTTAGTGGTGAGGGAGGTCATGAAAGTTGTTGCTCCGATGTGGACGGGTGGGTAGAACGGACAGGGCAGCGCGGGCGCCGAGGGCACACCACACCGCCCAAAACCCTAGCCGATTAGGCGCCTTCTGGCCAGTCGGTCAGCTGACTCTCGTCGAGGTCGGTAGTTTGCGTCGAGATCGGTCGCTCGGGTTACCGATCTCGACGCAAATGACCGACCTCGATGTTCCAAGCCCGGCACGCTAGATCACCTCCAGGTGGGTTTCTAGGGGTTTTTCGCCGGCCCGGATGGATTTGGCGGCGTCCCAGTCCAGGGTCTGGTGTTGGCGGTAGTGACCCAGGATTAGCACCAGGAATACCGTCTTGACGGCGACGCCGATCACCACTGAGGTAATCATCAGCGCTTGGGGCACTGGGTCGGCCGCTCCGGTCACGGTCTCGGCCAGCATGGGGGCCACGTAATCGGTGGCCGAACCCATCGTGACGAAGGCCAGAATCACGGCGGTGTTCATCACGCCCACGGCAATCACGGTAATCATCATATTTTTGCGCAGCACCACACCTGCCAGGCCGATGAAAAACAGAACCACGGCGACGTTGGGGCCATTCAACCAATCAAACATCACGACTCCCTCGCGAAATACAGGAACATGATGGAAAGTCCGCAGAATACCTTCAGGCCCAGCAGGCCGTTCATCGCCAGCATGAATGGCGCATAAGCCTCCGGCGCCTGCTGCCGCACCCCTAAGAAGATGTAGGCCGCCACGGAGAGCACAAAGACGACGAAGACAACCTTCTCCAAGGTCTCCAGCGCCTTGGTGTCACGACCCTGGCGCACCCCGCCCACCAGGTAGCGGCTCACCACCACGGCGGCTAGCAGGCCCGCCCCCTGGAATCCCCCGCCGGGGGTCAAGGGATCGCCCGTCACCAGGCCCAAGCCCAAAATCACTAGAATCGGGGTGAGAATCTGTAGGGCTTTGACGATTGTCGGGTGTCGCTCGGCAAGCAACCCATAACCATCCACCGCCCGAGAATCGACGCCCCCCACCTCAATCAAGTGCGTCACCCCGATCACCGCGATCAGCAGCATTAGAGCCTCTAGCACGGTATCGAAGGCCCGGTAGTGCAGCAGGATGGAGGTGACCGGGTTCACTGTTCGCGGCGACTCTAGGTAAATCTCCATTACCGACTCGCGCAGCGCGCCCATCCCAGCGTCGGGCAGGCGAATGGTCAGCGCCAGTACCAACACACACACGCCCAGCATCAGCAGGTCCACCCCGATACGACGCAGTACCATCTGTCGGATGCCGGGCACGGTCACGTCGCCGTAGTTGCGGATCGCCAAGATCAGCAACACGGTGCCGAGCGAGGATGCCACCACGGCCTCGGAGACGGCGACATCGGGGGCGTGATACAGCAGGTAGACCAGCGATGCCCACAGGCCGAAGATGCTGGACGAGATGATCGCGTTTTTCAGATTCGATGCAAACACGGCCCGGATCGCAAAGACGATCAGGAAAATGAAGACGATCTGATCTAAGCCCACGTCACTCCCCTTCCTGATCCGGCGGCAACTCCTGGTAAGACTTGCGACGTCCGGCAGCTAAGGCGCTGGTGACGATGGGGTTGACCAACAGCACGATGGCGCAGATCAGTATCGCCTTAGCGGTCAGCCAGGTGAAGCCAGAGCGAATCGCGGCACCTAGCACGATCAATATCAGAGCAACGGTATCGATCTTGGAACCGGCGAGCAGACGCATATTGAACCGACGGAAGCGGAACACGCCAATCAGCCCGATCACCACGAGGGCGGCACCCAGGCCGATCACGATATTGCCGAAAAGGTAATTAGTCATCGTCACGCCCCGTTTCATTAGGCGCGTCGTCGGCGCGGCCACGCCCCGACATGTAATCGGCGAGTACAAGCACCCCGATATAGCTAAGCACGATGTAAACCAGCGCGATGTCTAGGTAGAAGCTCATGCCGGTGGCTAGGGCAAGCACGATTACCAGCATGTTCACCTTGGAGGCGACGAGCGTGTAGCCGAGCAGGCGTGCCCACGGGTCGCGGCCTCGCAGCGCGACGGCGGCGGTGGCCACCGACGCGGTCAGCAGGATGTAGGAGATGACGGTTAGGAACACTATGTGTCCCCCTCGATCTTCAAACGAGCGATGGAGCGTTCCAGCCTTGCCACCCCGGCCTTGGCTCGGGCCACGTTCGGGTCGGCGGTGATTACGTGCAGACGCGCATCCTCGCGTTCCACCGCCACGGAACCGGGGGTGAGAATTACGGTGTTTGCCAGCAGGAATAGGGCCAGATCGTCGGTGAGAGCGGACTCGTGAACAAACTCGGTTTCCTCACCTGGTGCGGTCAAGATGATCCAAATCATGCCCACGGCCGCGATAGTCATCTCTCGCAGCAGCATCACCACATAGCGGATGGTGGCCCACGGCGTTAGCACAATCGAGGCGTAGTCGATCTTCAGCAGCACGTTGGTAAGCACTATCGCGCCGATTGCCACCCCCACTCCGGCCGCGACGACGAGCCAGTTAAGCAGCTCAACCATCACAATCCATACGACAAGGAAGGTAATCACGATGGGTAGGTAACGCCAGAAGCTACGCAGCCTTGGCTTCATTAGGTGCCCCCTCCCCTGGTGATGGTGGTGGCGAAGATCAGCGCCGACGCGAAGAAGACGGTAAGCATAAGCGCGGCTTGCGGCAGGCTGAGCGCGATGTTCAACGGCCCCCGCAGCCGTTCTAGGGCGTTGGCGCTAACTCGGTAGGCGGCCAGGGAGTGGGCCAGGAGGGCACCGGTGAGCATCGCAATGAAGGTAGCCACCTTGACTGCCCCGGGCCAAAACTGAATTTCCAGGTAGTAGCCGGTAATCAGATCAACCGCGTCGGTGGCGAAGATCGCGATGGTCGCGCTTACCGCCGTGAAAATCACGCCGATGGCAAACCGATCCGGCAGGCGGCGCCAGGCGGCAAACCTTGTTGGGGCATCAGAGGTGCCGAACATAACCAGCCCGAGGCGCACCATCACCAAAATGGTGCCGATGTTTACCGCCCACATGGCTGCCTCTATCCATCCCGTGGCACCAAGCAACATCATGTCTTTAGAGACGGCCCCGCCGGTAAATGGGGCGCCAACCATGTTCAGCATGGCCAGCGCCGCCAGCGTGGCGACGAACGGCATTCGTCGACCAACCCCGCGAATCTCCCCCAACCGGGCGGTGCCGTACCAGCGGATCATCCTGGCCGCGATCAGGAACAGCACCGCCTTGGCGAGCGCGTGAGTGACCAGGTGCAACAGCGCACCGGCGGTGGCCGTGGTAGAACCGGCAGCAAAGCCAAGCACGATCAGCCCGGATTGAGAGACGGTGGAAAAGGCCAAGACGAGGCGGATGTCCTCTTGCGCCAGGGAGATGGCAGCCCCAAGTAGCCCGGTGATTATGCCGACAACGGCCAGAAAAATCCTGGCATCGAACGCAGGGGCAAACATGTCCAGCAGGCGGTACACCCAAAACAGCGCGCCCTTGACCAGCACGCAAGACATGATCCACAGCATCGGCGAGGGCGCCCCTGGGTTGCCGTAGGAGTGGGGCACGTAGCTGAACAGCGGGAACAGCCCGGCCTTTAGGCCCACACCGGTGAGCATCAGCGCAAACGGCAGCACCAGTACCCGTCCGTCAACTCCGGCCGCGATCACTTCGGTGATCTGCGTGACCGAGAGTACCCCGAACGAGCGGTAGAGGTAGGCGACGCCGAACAGGAAGAACATCATCGCCACAAGCTGGACGACGAGGTAGTAAAGGCCGTCGTAGGTGTTGCGGCGATTCTTGCGGTACATCACGGTCAGCACGGCCACCAGCGAAGCCACCTCGAACAGCACGAACAGGGTGAACACGTCATCTGCGATGAAGATGCCGGAGCTAAGCCCTTGCAACACCAGCAGCAACAGCAGCAACTTGTTGTCTGCGTATGAAGCGCGCAGCACGTAGACCACGGCTGCCGCAAACAACAGCAGGGTCAGGGTCACCAAAGTAAGCGAGATGCTGTCAGTGCGGAGGGTGACGTACAGCAGCGCATCGTCGCCGCCCAACACCTCAAAGGTAGGCTCATAACCGGCGTGAAGCCAGGCTCCCACCGCGAGGAAGCCAAGAACCGCTTGGCCCGCCAAGGCCAGTGTGCGGGCAGCAACCGGGGGCAGCTTGTAGATGGCGACGCCAAGTATGACTGGGGCAAGCACCAGCCAGACCATGTCGTGCCTTCCGTCGAGAGATCGCGCCGCCGCGATACGCATATATAAATCGCGGCGGCCAGCGCCCGTCGCGATGCTCTAAGCGTAGTGCGTAAACGACTCCGCCCCCGGCCAACTGACTACCCGCGGTCGTCTCATGCCTCTGGCTCGTTTGGGGTGACGTCTTCTAGGGCTAACTCCAGCGGAAGGCTTTCACTGCGGTTGGGGCTAGCACCAGCGTCCAGGCGACCATCGCGATCACCTCGACGACAGGGAAGGTGCCGCCGGTGAGGCCGTAGGACATGGTGCCGGTGGCCGCGCCGAGCGGAGCGAGGCGGCCAATCTGTCCCAGCGCGCCCGTTAGACCGTTTGGGGTCATGGCTCCGGCCAGGATGATGGAGACAAAGAAGGTAATCATGCCGATGCCGGTGCCAACGGAGGCGCGAGGCACCACGGCTGCGATCAGGGTACCGAGAGCCAACATTGCGGCCAGGCCCAGGCCGTAACCCAACACGACAAGGCCGAGGCTTTCTGGGGCGGTGAGGCCAAAGGCTAGTTGCGCGGCGGTCAGCGCCAGGACACCGGATAGGACTGCGGCTACGAAGGTAATCACGAAGTGGGCGCCGAGCAGCACC
>WQZL01000103.1 GCA_009780755.1 Promicromonosporaceae bacterium
CCAGCAGGGCGACCGCTAGTCCGGCGTTGGCCAGGCGCATCACCATCACCGAGGCCAGCAAATCGTCTCCGACAAAGGCGTGCATCACCTGGTAGAAGCCGCCCGGATAGGCACCGTTGTTTAAGCGATTCGTCCAGCTCAGACCGGGGGGGAGATCGTCGAAGCAGGCACCGGAATATTCGGGGTGAAATGCATGGCAGACAGCCGCGTAAAGCAGCTGCTTGGGAAGCTCCACTGAGGTGGTGCCATCATCGTTCACCCTGGTAACGCAGGAATTTTCCAACGGTGTCGGACACCAGATGGAGGCCAAGTGCCAGTCTTCGTCGGGCGAGGAGCCGGGAGGCGAGGACGTAGCCCAGCCGGTTAGGGCCAGCAGGGCGCCGAGCGTCATGACCGCCGCGATGGCGGCGGCGACCAGTCGGGGGCGTGATCTGCGCAGTTGTCGCAGTCGGTCGGTAAAGGATTGTTCATCGGCGGCGTTTAGGCGGCGTTCACGACGTGTGGGATGCTCCGCGCTCATCTGACAATTGTGCCACTTACCGCGCCCGCCCCGCCGGGCCGGTACCTTAGTGCCATGCCCATCGTCGCCGCCGACCAAAATCCGCTGGTCTCAATCGTCGTGCCGGTTTACAACGCGGCGGCGACGCTACGGCGAACCGTGGCCACCCTAAGCGCCCAGACCTGGCCGAACCTAGAGGTTGTCATCATTGATGACGGTTCAACTGATGGGTCTTCTGAGTTGTTAGTTGAGCTGGCCGCCGCCGATCCTCGCTGCCGGGTGATCCGCCAGGCTAACGGCGGGGTGTGGGCCGCCCGGCTGGCCGGAATTGACGCGGCCTCCGGGCAGTGGTTGGCCTGGTGTGACGCCGATGACTTGCCGCACCCTAGCTGGATCGAAGACCTGGTCGAGTGCGCGGTGACGACCGGCGCGCAGATGGCCGTCTGTCCGTACCGGCGCGTGGATGTAAGCGGCAACACTTTGTCTGTCGAGGGGAACACAACATTGCCCTCGCCGCTTGATCCGCTCGCCGATCCAGTGGGCCTAGCAACGGTAAATACCGCGCTCTGGAACAAGGTATTCCGCATGGATGTGGTGCGTGCGGCCATCGGGGTGACCCGTGACGGCCTGGTCGCTCCCCGCATTGGCGAAGACTTGGTGCTTTACACGTCATTCCTGACCAAAATCGACCGGATCGCCTTCACCCGTGAACCGCGCTACGACTACGTGGTTCGCAGCGGCTCCCTGATGACCACGTTCAGTCAGCCAGATGCGCAGACCCTTGCCACCCAGTTGCGCGCGCTGCGGGCCTCGGCATCCGCCGCGCAACAACCGCTGATCGACGTGCTGGCCTTTATGCACCTGGCGGTCGCCCCGCTACACATCCTGGCTGCCGGTCCGCGAGCCGAGTCAAGCCGTTATGCCCGCTGGGCGCGGCAGACGCTGCGCCGCGACTTCAACCAGTACACGGTGCGCGCCCGCACTCTCCGCGGCCCTACCGGGCGGCTTGTGGCAGCCCGCGCCCTATTCCGCCTAAGAGCGCTGGCCCCCATCCTGCGTCTTACAACCCGCCACCACCGCTAACGGGGTGAACCCCAGAGGCGAGTTCGGTTGTTCGCAGTGTTTTCGGTTGTTTAAACAACCGAAAACAGGCCAAACAACCGAAGTGAAGATGCGAACAACCGAAGCCACGTGGTGCCAGGAGACCCCGGCCAACCGTTACGGTCAGCCCCCCTCCATTTCCTGGGGGCTGTCAGTTTGCGCACGAGCAAAAATGGCAGGTGTCGGTGGCCTCAGGTGTAGAGTTCGGCGATTTGGGTGTGGTATCTATCCAGGTCGATGTAGGGGCGAACTATCTGATGGCAGGCGTCCTGGAACTCCTGGTAGACCTCCGGGTCGGCCAGTTCGGCGAGGCGGGCAGCGTACTCAGCCGGGTTGCGGCAGATGAACTGCGGGTGGTCGCAGAACAAATCACCGAGTCCGCCTGCGCCGCTGTTTAGCACCGGCACGCCGAGCGCCAACGCCTCAATTGCGGCTAGTGGCAGTCCCTCGAAGGTGGATGGCATCATTGCCACCCGAGCTGCCCGCAGGTACGGGTACGGGTTGGCCTGGAATCCCAGCAGCGTCACCGCGTCCGCCAAATCGCGACGGGCAATTTCTTGCTCCAGCTCGGCTCGCAGCTCGCCATCGCCCACCAGGTGCGCGGTCAGATTGCGCCCCGCCTGCCGAGCCAGGGCAATCGTCTCAATCACCTGCCCTGGCCGTTTGAGCGCGGTCAGCCTCCCGAGGAATACAACATCGCATGACGGCACCGACGCCTCAGCGGCCAGGCGTTTTACCCGCCCGGCATCTACGACGTTAGGGATGACCCGAGTTTTCGCCGCCACCGCCGAAACGAACACGGTGCCGCGCGTGGCCTCATCCGAGACGAAAACCATTCGCGAAAAACGGTCACAGACTACGCGGTAGGCCATCGTCAGCGGATTCCAGCTCTTCACGAAACGAGGGTTGGAGTGAATATGCGCGACGATCTGGCCAGAGAACCGGCTCATCGCCGCCACCTGGCTGGCGCGGAAATCGTGGGCGTGAATCACATCGAACTTAGCTGCCCGCAGCACCTTGCGCAGTCCCCAAGGGGTCAGGCTCGGCAAGGGGAGGAAGGTCAGTCCGCGCTCGGTAACCGCATCGCGGATTGGGCCGTCAGGCGAGCAGTACGTCATCTCGACTTCGCCATCCCGGAATAGGTCCATGATTGTGAGGATCACGTTCTCGGCGCCGGATACGCGGTTGGTGCCAAGCAGGTGCAGCACCCGAAGCGGGCGCGACGAGCGAGCCTTGGGGGTGGTGGCCGTTGCGCCGGCCTGGGGCAACGCCAAGTCCGCCAGCATCTGATCGACAACCGCTCCGGTAGCAAACCGTTGGGCCACCTCCGCGTGCAGGTTCGCCCCAAGTTGGCGACGGAGGGGTGCGGAGACGAGTAGTTCTCGCAGCGCTGCCGCCAGGGCGGGCGGGTTCGGTTCGACGAGCAGACCGGTGTCTCCGTCGCGGATTAGCTCGGTGATGCCGCCCTGCGCCGAGGCGATCACGGCGCAGCGGGCGGCCCCCGCCTCTAGCAAGGAACTCGGCAGACCCTCCGGCACGCTCGGTGCATAAACGGAGATGTCGGCGCGACGCAGCAGCTCGGCCACCTCTGGCTGCGGAATCCGGCCCAGAAACTCCACGCCGGGAACCTGCCCGTAACGCGCCTGAAGCTCAGGAAGGAATGCGCCCTCCCCGGCGATGAGGCAGCGCAGCTGAAGATCGGGTAGGTCGCGCCGAACCTGCTCGAAGGCCGCCAAGAGGGTATCGACACCCTTCTGGCGGATCAGCCGCCCGACGTAACACACTGTCAGCGCGGTGGAATTCGGATCGGGTTTTGGATCATCATCCAGATCGATACAGTTGTACCAGACCCCAGATGGGGCAATGTCGAATCGCTCCTCAACATGCGCGGCTGCCGCCTGAGAAACGCCATACACGCCGTCTACTCGCGAGCGGATCGCGCGCGTCATCACTCGTTCTATCAGGTCAAGGCCCCAATCCAGCACCCTGGAATGTAAGGTCAGGGGCGCCGAACCGTGTTCGACGAGCGCCACGGGCACCCCGAGGCGCTGACCAAACCGCGCTCCGATCAGCGATTGCAGATGAAACCTGGTGTTGACGATCACCCGGTCAACGCCCTGCTGCGCCAGCCAGGCCATAGTTTTCCGGTACCGACGACTGGGCCACAGCACCGGGTAGCGGTTCTTCGCAATCGGCAGGATCGGCAACCGCACCTCCTCAATGCCCTCGTCAACGTTGCGCCACGGGGTATCCGTGAACCGCGAGGAGACCGCGATCACCCGGTAACCGCGCCGCACCAGCTCGACGGCGATGCGCCGTGTGTACGTTTCGATGCCACCAACATGCGGCAGAGAGTAGCCCGAGAAGAAGGCAATCGTGCCAGCCGAGCCGGGGGCGGGGGGGTTAGTCATGGAGCCTCCGTCGATCTCGCAGGGCCACCAGGAAGGCGACCCCCAACACCAGGCATTGCACGGCAAACAGGGCCAGGTACAGCCAGGAGGCACCCAGCAGCTCGCCGCGCCGCACCCACAGGTTCCCGGTCAGGGCCACCGCCCCGGCGGTCGCCATCCCAACGGTGAACCAGACCTGACGGCGAACAATGGTTAGCAGTGTCGCGAACAGGCCCGCCCAGGCGGAGAGTCCCCCTGCCAGGAGCAAAACCAGCAGCTCGGTTCGATATCCCCCGAAGTCCAGGTCGGTGATGAAGTTCAGTACCGGAACGCCGACGAGCATCCCACCCACCAGCGCGACCGCCACCACGGCGGCGGTGGCCAGGAACAGCAGACGCGCCCATTTGATGAACGTCGCCAGGTCACCAGAGGTCCACATAGTGGCCATCCGGGTTATCACCGGGTTAAAGATGATGGTGCTTAGCAGCGTGATTAAGAACGGGGCGAGCGCCAGCCAGAAGAAATATCCCTGGGCCGCATCATCAAGGGTTGCTCTGATTGCATAACGCGGGGCATTCGCCACGTAGATTGCCAGGACGGTGGCGGCGCACAGCGGGGCACAGGCCAGGAGCAGCCGCCACACGCGGCGCCAGTCGAAGCCTCGCTCCTCGGCGGTCAGTGGCGTCACAAACGCCGCCGGAAGCAACACGGCGAGAATGAGGGCCGACGAAACGACTCCAAGGCCCAGCCCAAGGGCAACGTTGTCGGTGACAAAGATCGCAACCATTATCACCAAGGTTGAAACAATCGACCGGGCAGCCGAAAGTTTCGACCCGATGTCAAGGCGACCATTCTGCTGGAAATACCCCAGATAGACATCCTCGACCGTATCCACCATACGTAGGCCCAGCACCAGGAGGATCAGGAGTATCACCTGGTTGCCGTACTCCTCGGTGACCCAGCCGTGGATGACGGCAGCAACGCCAACGGCGATCATCGCGACCGTGGTCACGACGCGGGAACCAAGATAGTCGGCAAACGTGAAGCGACGCGTCACATCAGATGCCTGGTAACGGCGCATCCCGTAAACACCAATACCCCAGAACAGGTACGCCTGCGCCACGGCGTAGGCGAACTGACCGTTGACGTCGGCGCCAAGGGTACGGACAATCACGAACGAGATCACCGTCGGTTGGAGGGTGAACCAGAAGCCAACAATCGTGTTCCAAACAATGCCCGACCGCTCCACGTTCGGGGTCTTGGTCAACACTTGCCGGATCATCGCCGTCCACTCTACCGGCTGGGTGGTTTCGACAAGCTCAACCACCGCTTCCCGTCATCCTGCGCGCAAGGAGCGAAGCAACCTCAGTCGCAGGGTCCAGACCTGAAAGTCACCGTCAACACTAGGTTCTGCGATTCCGCCCCGGCACCCCCGACAAGCTCTTGATGTACTCGTTCACCCAAACAACGGCATCATCAAAAGACAGGAGGCCAAGACCTTCAGCAGCTTCCGCGTAGATGGTTGACCAACTAGGACCAGGTATTACGGCTGGTGGCCACGAGTGGGTGTTACGGAAGCGGAACAAACGCTCACAGGCGTTCAACACCTTGACATCGTCGGCTAGCGGTGCGACGAGTTGAAGGTCAACCAGATCATGGGCACGGCGACTGCCAGGTTCAGTGCAGGCATGCAGCTTCTGGCTGATTTGATGATGGAGAGGTAGTACGCGAACGGGCGCCGGAGCAGGCAGTCCAAGCGCAGCAAACACTGACAACACTTCATCCGACATCTCGTATTCAGCGTCATCTTTGGTGGTAGCCTCTAACTCATCAAAACCGAGTTCAAGGTCAATCGTCTGCCACGGCTTGCCAAGATAGAACAGCTTTACTGTCATTGGCTGCATTACATAGGCCGCCCCAATTCGCTCCTGAAGCGCCTCAGGTGCGCGAGACTCCTCAACTGTCAAGGTCCCGGCGAACCCGGCCCAGCCATTCTCAAGGCAAGCGGTGAACTCTTCTGCAAATTGCTCCCTGTTTCCACGGAATGCAGCATCCAAATCTGGAGTCTCTCGCGTGACTACATCACCCAGGCGAAGTTTGATGCCTGTACCACCTTTCACCGCAGCCTCTGGAAGCAGTTGCGCAACGATCACATTACCGATCAACGCTTGTGCCCGACGCACCGATGTCATCTGCGATAGCGCCAGCTTCGCGATACGTGAACTGAGTTCAGAGACATTGCGTGGCGCAGTTGGGTCAGGAGGCAGGGGACTTTTCACTTACTGATCTCCTTAATGTGTGTCAGAATTCGAAGCTTGTCGCTGTTATTGATAAGCCCCCGGCCAGCAGCCTTCTCTAGTGCGTCCAAAGCCCGTTCTGGGAGCAGTCTGCCAACGCTAGCCGCCAACGCAGCGGCGACGCTCATGGCGGGTATGCCTCCAACATTGTCGCGATCATGCGGTGCCAGTTCACGACGCTGAACTGACACCGTTCGCGGCAAAGAGCGACGCACACGATGTGGTGTACCAACTTTGATAGTGCGCAAGTTGATTTGCGCCAGGCCGTGAGCTGCCAAAACACTTTCGTCCACCAGAAAGGCATCAGGCCCCACCTGAGCAACCGCCTCAGCGAATTCGGTCAGATCGTCTACCGGGGCCTCATTCATGCGGTAGACGCCTGAACCGGTGCGGGTTAGCACGCCTAGCTTGACTAGCCTGCGCACCGCAGCGGCGGGCACGCCGAACGCTTCCGCCTCACGTAACGTAAGAATGCCGTGGTTGTCGAAAGACAGCACACGTAAGTCAGATCGATAACTCATTGACTACCCCCTACGGCAGAAACGTACCGTAACCTACACGTTTTTGCCACAAGGAGCGCGTTCATACTCATCTCGGCTGCGACGCGGTGACTGAGTAGGACCGACGAAGGAGGGACATGTCGAAACCATCGAAACTGTGGTGTGGTGGTTTTGACACGTCGGGCCTAGCCGCCCTCCTGCTCAACCACCTGGGTTTGGATCAATGAGGGCGGCGATGGTGGGGGCTTGGGTGGTGGGGGTGTAGGTGGTTAGGGCGTGGTTGCGGGCGACTTGGCCTAGCGAGCGGCCGAGGGTGTTGTACTCATCGACGATGAGGTCTAGGTAGTGATCCCATTCCGGGTCGGGGACTAACAGGCCCGTCCGCTCGTGGTCGATGGCCCGCGACATGGCGAATGTGGGCGAGGCCAGCGTCGGAATGCCAACAGCCGCCGCGTCGAAATACTTCAGCTCGGATTTGCAGTTGGTGAAGCTATTGTTTTGCAGCGGCGCAATATTCACCTCGGTCTGGCCGATCACGCGCTGCAATTCCAGGTAGCCCACGTATGGCACCACCTCAACGCGATCTGCGAAATCGGCCAGCACGGTGCAGCCCAGATCGATATGGCCCACCAGGCGCAGCGCCACATCCTCCCGACGGCGCAGCAACCGCGCCATAGCTCCAGCAACGAGAGCGAAGTCCCGACTGTGCGTGGGCGTGCCGCTGAAATAACCCAGATGCAGCCGCCCGTCAGCCCGTGGCTCACCTCGCGCCGCGACCACCGCTTCCGAGACCGCAAGTTGATCGTCGCCCATGAAGTTCGGAATCACCCTCACCGGCTGCGGTAGGCGCTCTCGCACCTGCCCGGCTAGGTAATCGTTTGTCACAATAACCTCGTCGGCCATCTCCATGACGGCCCGGTGCCGGGCGGCGGTGCCGAAGCGGTGCGTCCACATCTCCTCGGTGGCCTCATGCGAATCCTCACGCAGACCAAGGGTGTCTACCATCAGCGGTATTGAGGCCGGGTCGAAATAGAGGTCGTCAATGTCGTAGAACACGCACGCGCCAAACCGCCGCGCGGCGTCTACCACCTGTGCGGTTGTGTCGCGGTACACGGCGCGACACAACACCAACACGTCCACCTCCTTAGCCACATCGAGCAGCCGCGCCCCGTCCGCGTCCCAGAACCAGCTCGCACTCACTCCCGGTACGTGCGCATTGATGGCGCGGGCCATGTTGTAGCAGCGGTAGCGGAAGGTGGCCGCGTCAGGGTGGTGGTAGTAGTACGCCACCTTCACCGGCTCCGCGCGCAGCATTTGCAGGCGCTCGCTTAGAGGAAGCCGCCACGGTTCTGCGCTCTCCAGCGGGGGCAGGTCAATCTCAAACATCGCCGCGAGCCTTTGCTAGATGTTCCACCACGTCGTACAGGACGACGGGCCACGGGCTGAGGCATGTGCCCTGCGGGGTGTACGGCTCCTGCCCCTCGGCCTCGATCCGCGCCACCGCCGCACCGATGGCATCTGCGAGCGCCGAGGCATTTGGGACAGCCATGATGACGCGGTTAAGTTCTGTGGTCAGGTCTGGCTTCCCTGGCCAGGTGTTGGTCACCACGAAGGCGCCGCTGGCGGCCAGGGCGTTCGTTGCGTAGTCGGGGCGGGCCGATGCCGTTAGCGATAGCCCGAGATCGGCGGTGGCGAGCAGGTTGCGATAGGCGGGCCAGTCGAGGATGCCGAGGCGGGCAGGTGAGGTGTCGTCAAGGAGGCGGATGCCGGGGGCGTCGCGACCGGTGAGGTGGATTTGCCACCGCCCGGCGGCAAGGTAGCCGCGTTCGATGGCGAGATCGACGGCTGCCAGTGCCAAATCGGTGAGCCGATACGACAGGGGGGAAGTTTCGATCACCAGGTTTCGCGAGGTGTCCGGCACGGCACACACGCGGCCATCGGTGGCGAAAGTGGCCGCCGATGGCTCGAATGCCTGGCCAGTCTGGGCCAGGTTTTCCGCGCCGGCGCGGATCAGATGTTCGTA
>WQZL01000104.1 GCA_009780755.1 Promicromonosporaceae bacterium
ACGCGAACGGCGTCGACCGTGGTTGCGCCCTGCCACCGCCAGGGTCCGACGGGGACGACGAGACCGGCGAGCCAGGCGGGGTCGTCGATTCGGCAAGGTGCGGGGGCGTCGAGGGCGTCGCGGAGGCGAGTGTGGGCGATCTTGGCCGGGTCTGGGGCGGCGTTGCGTAGGGCGTGGTCGACGTCGTCTAGCTCGGTGAGCGCTTCGGTGACTTGGGCGGCGTGGTGGGCTGGGTCACGGACGGTAGCGAGGTGTGTTTGAGCGGCAGCAGAGTTGGCGCGGAGTCGGGCAAGGCGACGCGGGGTTAGCGGGGTGCCATCAGCCAGGGTAAGCGGCAGCCCGCCGTCTTCCTGTTCGGCGGCCAGGGTCTCAGCGTTGACGGAGGCCTGCTCAGCGAGCTCGGCGGCGTGCTCGGCCGTCTTGATGGCGTCGTGGTGAGCGCCGGGGGCGGTGAGCTTGTCAACGGCAGTTAGGGCAGTGGCGTGGGCGTGGGCCAGCGCGACGAGGTGCGGGTCGCCTTCATCGTGGCCCAGTCCTTCTAGCGCGTCTTGCAGAGGGTCGGGGTCACGGGTCAGGGGGACGCGGCAGATGAGTCGGTCGGCTCGCTCGGCGTGCGTGGCATACGCGCGGCGGTAGACGGTTACGAGCGCGTTCCAGGCCACGGAACTGGTCATCTGCTCGACGATCTGTGGCCCCCAACTATCCGTTAACCGCTCGATCAGCCCAGGAGCGGCCGCGAAGGAAGCGAGCAGGTCGTGCTCGGCAACGAGCTGGCCCAGGTGCTCGCGCTCTGCAGTGGCGGCTTCGGTTTGTTCGTGCGCGGTGGTATCTGCGCCTTGAGCGGCGAGGATTTTAGCGATCACGTTCCGGGCCGTTGGCCGGTTGTCGACCATCACGCCGAACCACTCATCTAGCCGGGCTTGGATCACTTCACCGGGTAGCCCTGGCCCGTCTGCCCCGACGCGCGGCCGGGCCATCGCCTTTCCTAGCTTTTCGCGGTCTAGCCCTTCGCCCACCTTGAGCCCTTCGAGGCCACCTGCGATGGCCGCGGGCAGGGTGAACTTCTTCCCGAGCTCACCGGTCTGGCGGGCGACCTGTACTACCCGCACGCTGCCGTCGGCGCGCATTGCGGTGACTTGTAGGGTGACTGCTTCGCGGTCTAGGCGCCAGTTCGCTCGGTGCTCGGCGCTCATTTCTTGCTCGTCTGGTAGACCGATCCAGACGTGGTTCTCGTACCGGCCACGCGTCATCGCGACATAAAGCAGCTCGCGGGTGAGCCGGGCGCCGTAGGGGATAGCGACGTGGGCCTCGTCCACGGTGATGCCTTGAGCTCGGTGCGCGGTGATCGCGTACCCGAGCTCACACTGGACTTGGGCATACCAAGCGGGCAGAGTGATCGACACGTCCCGGGCGTCTTCCCGGATCGCGGTGATCGACCCGTCCGGGTTGATGGCCGTGACGATGAGGGTGTTACCGTTATAGATCGGGTTCCCGATCGTGTCTCGCAACTGGCGGTTGTTATCGCGGGCGACGATTACTTCTCCGACCCCGGCGTTCAGGTCATACCGGACCGGCACGGTGCGGGAGGCATCAACCTCGCCTGCTTCGCGGCGTTCTAGGGTTGTGCGGAGGTTGAGTTCACCAACCTGCTCGTTAGTCCCCGCGACCAGAATCGTGGTGCGCCCGGCTCGTTGGGCTGCCCGCGCGGCTTCGTAGGCCTCGTCCATCACGTCATCGGTCAGGCCTTCGTGGACACGGCCGTGTTCTTCGTAGAACCTGGCCCCTTCCGGCAGGTCGTCCTCTTCGTCGACGTGGGGGTAGGCGAACGCGGAAATGTCTCCATCACGCAGCAGCAGCGAGGCGGCGCCCTCATCAACGTTGCGGGTGCCATCGGGGTGGATGAACCGCCACAGCGTGGATAAGTGCACGGCCTTGCCTTGCCGATCAAGCCATCCCAACATGCCGCCAACCTCGGGAGCATCGAGCTGGGCTGGGTCGCCAATCAGCGCGACCTTTGCCCCCGCCTCAGCGGCGAGGCGGCCGATAGCGGCCAGGTCGTGGGTGGAACACATCGAGGCCTCATCAACGACCACCAGCGACCCAGGGCGCAGGGTCACCGATGCTTCCTCAGCGTCAGCTTTCGTTAGCAAGCGGAGGGTCTTGGCGCGGGTGGCTGGATCCCGCGTGCGAGTCAGTGTCGTTCCGAGCTTGGCCCGCCACTCATCCCGGCCAGCTCGGGCTTCTGGAGTATTGGCCACTAGTAGCCCGGCCACGGTGTGTGTGTCGATCCCTACGGCGGCGGAGAGCTCTTCTGCGGCAACCGCAGACGGCGCGACCCCAATAACCCGCCCCGGCCCGTGGCCGGCTTCCCAGGCCGTGCGGACGGCATTCATGGTGCGGGTCTTACCCGCACCAGCCGGGCCAACCACCGCCGCCAACGACGCCCTGGTAGTCGTGATGTGCAGGGCGGCCGCACGCTGATCATCAGAGAGCTGACCCACCACACCCACGTCGGTCAACACCGCAGCTGCCAGCTCGGTGGGTATCGCGGCGTCGGTAGGGGTGGTGGTTAGGGTGTTGAGGAACGCTTCAGCATCAAAAACCTCACGGGAAGTGAAACGAGCGGTGGTGGGTTTATCAAAACCAACCGCCCCACCAAACGCGAGCCGCGCATCATTCTCTGCCCCGGCTGGTAGCCGGTACCGGGTCGTGGTTACTGGGACACACATCGCAATCGCCCGATCCGCAACCGCCGACGTTAGTGCCTCCCGTTCGCCTTCTCGCATCGGGATAAGCCGGGTCAACCGTTCAGCCTCATTACGCGCAGTACCCTTCGTCCAGGTCGCTGAAAAACGTGAAAGCCGAGCATGAACCAACACCGCAGCGTCCTGCGTTACGAGTTCTTCGGAGAGTTCGTCATCCTCGTAATACTGCTCCACATCCACTTCACCACCGCGAACTGCGCGAGTCCGGGCATGCGCGGCCACGATCTCGTGATTCTGCCAAGACTCAATCAACGTACGAGCAAGACGATTCATCACCACCCCACTCGATAACACCGACTCCGCACCAACAGCCGAGGACGCCCGGCCTAACGTTGCTTCTCGCAAGCTTTCGGGAGTAACACCAACCTCTGCGGCCTGCCCACGCCACCTGATCCGCAACTCGCTCTTTGAAGCGACTACCTTGTCCTTGGGTTTACGGGTCTCAAGGAATGCCTGATGCTCAATCGCGGCCAGCTGCCTCTCGGTAGGCTCTCCCGTGTTGCTAGCACGCCACTCAACCAACAGCTCCTCAGCACGCTGCTTCAACGCGTGGCGGCGCTTAGAAAACATGGCAATCAACCCCGTAGGGACACCCTCAATATCAGCGACCACCGCGCGAGTATTCTTCGCCTCGGGGCGGTCGCGTTCAATAAACGACAACCCCAGATTATTGCGAAGCAGATCAAGCAGAATGTTCTCATGAACCTCGGACGCGGTAACCGCCATCTCATGAAAGGGGTCACCATCAATCGTGAGCCACTTACCGTCATCAGCCCGCTGTACACGATTCGCCACCGCCACATGCGTATGCAGGTGCGGATCACCATCACGCGACTCATAATGCTTATACGCGATAGCAACCAGCCCACGAGTTTTATCCGCCTTCACCCCACCACTACCCGAACGAGTCGAAAGCACGTTGTCTTCAATCCAAGAAAGCGTCAACGTGACCGACTGGTCATACCAATGCTCAATAGCCGCCTGCAAAGCATCATCCGCCAAAGCCCACTCAATCGACACAGACTTCGGAATACGAAACGTCAGATCATAACCTGATAACGCTTCCCGCTCGATACCATCCTTATCCACATAAGGCCGCTCCGAAGGAAGGTTCCCCAATGCCCGGAAAGTCTTCGGATGGCGTAAATATGAAAATAGAATCTTCGCCTCGCTTTTCGTTGCAACACTCTCCGAACGAATACCCAACCCGTCAAGGCCACTGCCCAGCCAAATACCTGGCGGGCTACCGGGATGGTTGAAGTAATTCGCCGCGTCGCCTATAGCGGGTCGGTCACCATCTCCCATCAGGATCGTGTTCAACAAGTAACTCACGCCCGCGCTTTTCGCCAACGGAGTCAGATGCATCGCCGCCATAACTATGCCACCCCACCAACATCACCGAGCTGCCCGGAGGCCGCAATAACACTATCCAGCCACTCACGAATCTCACGCGGCAACAAAGTCTTAGTCTTGCCCACGATTTCAAGCACCAACCCAGCAAGATCAGCAGCAGACTCGCGCAACTCCGCATTCTCACCCCGCAACTCGACGACTTGCTGCGCCAACCGCTCAAGACTCACCTGATGCTCACGAGCTGCTTCATGAGCATCAGGAAGAAGCAATGTCGCGAGCTGAACAATCTCTCGATACTCACGAGTCGCGCGCCGCAAAGCCGCTACCTGTCTACTCTGCCGTCGCTTGATCCTGTGATACGGAGCATCCCGAACCTTCCCCACCGCCACCTTGCACTCAACAGAGCAATACAACGCACCCCGAACCAGCCGAACCGCAGGGATCGGACTACCACAGTCCTCACGCCCACAAGGAGTCACCGAAATTGATGAGTCAGCGCGCCGTAAAGCGCTCCGGCGTTCTGATCTCTTCTGTAATTCAGCGGCCCGATTATCGGAATTCGCGCGCCATCGCTTACGACGCTCACGCGCTCCACAGGTTTCAGAACAATAAACAGCCAGCATTGAACGCTCAGGGCTGATATCGGCCTCACAGCCACCAGCGGGACACGATCGAGGCGCCAGGGGGAGGTTGTTCATACCCCTACATCGCTCCGACGGCCGCTCCCGGCCGCTCGATATCGAAGCCGTGACGCCCGTGACACCCGCACCTGACAGAACCCCGAGTGCAAGATGCGCGCTTATCCATCTCGTTCCCTCACTCCTACCTCCTGAACCTCTACGTTCTGCTGAATGGTGGGGTGATATCGGTTGAGCTGGCTCTTACTTGGTTCACTCTGCTCGTGGTGGGTTGCTGGTGCTGAGTTGAGGTTGATATCGGTTGAGCTTGCTTGGTGGAGCTAGTTGAGTTGCTGTCGGGGCAGCTGGCTCTACTTGCGGCCGTTCCCGCGGCGATCCGACTGGCCGAGGCAAGGGGTTGCTGAGAAAATCGAGCCGTGAATGTGGAGCGGAGGGCTGTAGCAGCGGTGGATACCGCTATAGGAATCTGCCCACAATTGGACTCATATATTGACGTTGATGATAAGACTCCGATCACGGACGGACACATTGACATTCACAGGCCAGACGGCCCACGATCAAGCAGATGCGCCAGGTGGCGTTTAGCGTCAAGGTTCGTCATGTCAGTACCGCCTTTCTGCGGAGGAATAGCCAGTAAGACCGAGTACCATCCGTGGATCATGGTGTCTCCTTCGATCAATGGATTACGTCAACTGCGCGTGGGTTGGCTTCGAGTTGTGCCGCGCACTCAGGGCAGATGCCCTTGTCTGGCGGGGCTGTGGCAAGCTCAGCAATGAAACACAGAACTTCTCCGCACAGGGATTGCCCTGCCCGGAAGTAGTGCAAAGCTTCTGTGGAGATGCGGAGCATCCATCCCTCAGTCGCACCGGCTGTCTCAGCTGCGAGACGCCGAACGCGGCGTTCTGTGAACTGCCCGCCAAGATGGATAAACGCTGGTGGGATACTTCCCGCAGTGAGCAACACAACTACAACCACCCACACAGCAAAGCCCTCATCGCCAACAAGAAACGCGAGAAACAATGCGACAATGGCTGGGAAAGCAAACGCGAGGTACATGCCGTGTTCCCAGTTCCGCAAGCGCTTCCTAGCACGAGCTGACCAACGCGCAGAACAGACCACGCCCAGCGCGGCAAATCCAAGCCCCTGAGCGGCTCGGAGCAAGATGTCAGTTGTTAGCATCAGGTGTCTCCGGTATCTGTTGTGTGGCATCTAGCAAAGGGCGCTGAGCTTGTTCGATCTTGGCCAGCGCTCGTTTGGGCACTACGACAGTGGTAAGAGCGGCAAGGATCTTCATTGCCCGGCTGTATGCCAGTTGTCGTTCGTTCCTAGTTGCTCCAGTGTTCTCGGCTTTGCGTAACAGGGTTCGGGCGGTCTTGAGCTTTTTGCGTTCCTCGGCTGGGATCGAGGATTGGCCGACCTTCTTAGCATGTGTGAGCGCGGCGTCCCATGCCTCACCAAAAGCGGCCACGGCTTTCGCGTAAGGGAAAGATCGGAGATCAGTAGTCTCATCAGTGCCTACCGGCATGGTGTCATCGATCTCATCAGCGACTTTCATCGCGCGGAGCATCACGGCCGTAGTTGGCACCGACGCATCAGAGAGCGCGGGTAACTCAAAGAGGGTGTCCCAATCCGTCTCGGAGTCGAGATACTGGCGTCGTAATTCGTGGTGCTTGGCCCGGATCGTCTCCCAATCAGCTTCAACCCGCCGAGCTGCCGCGACCGCAATGGCACGAGCCTCCAGCGCGCGGCGCCGATCAGCACGCAAGCGCCGACACCCGAAATACACCCCCGCTACTACGGCCAGAACACAAAGGCCGATACCCAGATTGACCAGCACTTGCAAACCAGAAACCCCGCTCTCAACCATCGAGTCATGCGACTCAGAAAGTGCAGGGGAAGGAACCGGTGACAACGTGGGAGGATCGAAGATTTCTAACTCGTCGTCATCCATAAACCTCGGAACAATCAGGGATAGCACGAACCCACCCAGGCCAACACACACCAGAACAATCCCTGTCTGCCAGAAGCTTCGGCCACCTGGGTACACCAAAGTCCAGGCGCCAACAGCGAGGGACCCAACCAGCACAGCAATAAAAGGGAGGATCGGCAGCAACCGCACGAGTAATTCAGGGAATATAACAACCGGCCCAAGCTGGTCAACAGCAGCGGGAATAAGGGCCATGATGAGCTTCATGTTCCAGCCCTCAAGCTCCACTCCCTCGAGGTTGGCTGCGTTAGTAGTGGGAATCTCACGACGCTGTCTCCTGGGGGTGGTTAGTGGAATCGAGAGGGCGGCCGTGACGGTAGAGGCCGGTAAGTGGTTCGATCTGCACGTCAAACTCGGTTTCGATGCGCGTGATCTCATCTTCGATGGCGGCGCAGATGAGAGCGACAAGGGATTCGTGGCCGCGGATGCCGGGGCGTCCCTCGGAGATCTTCTGTGCTTGCTTGGCTCGCTCCAGCACTTCGACCGGGAGGGTGAACGACTGCTTCTTGGCGAGTCGGCCGTCCGCGAAGCGATACACCCGCCCCAGGCTCGTGGCGTCCCGGCTGACGGCCGTCTTCTGCGGCAGCACGGCAATGGGCACCGGGGCGGTCACCGTGGGGGTGGTTGGGCCGATGTCCTCGATCTTCATTTCGAGGGGAGCGGTAGCACGAGGGGGACGCTTAGGTGCTGGAGCGGTCATGACTTAGTCCTTTCGGTCTCGGTGGCGGGTTCGGTGGTTGACATGTGGGTGAGGCATTCTGGGCATGTGTCGCCTAATGGCGTGGTGCTGTTGGTGGTGTTGGGGGCCAGGCGGAGCCAGACCCACTTACCGCAGAGCGAGACTCCACGGCGGAAGTAGTGGGCGGGCTTGTCGTCGCTGAACTGCGCCCAACTCGAACGTGTCGATGATGCGGTCGGCGATTTGATCGAAAAGGGCCACGGTGGTGCGGGCTCGTTCGTCGTTCCAGGCGCTTAAGGAGCAGGCCCGGTTATCGGCCTCGGCAAACCGATCCCAAAGCGGTAGATAGGAGGGGGTTACCTCCAGCTCGGCCGAAGCGACCTGTTTGGTGGTGCGCAAGTCCCAGACTCGCTCCCCGAACCGGTCAACGAGTCCTTCGAGCTGGAACCGTTGGCCAGCAGTTGTGCGGAACTTGTTAACGATGACCCCGGCAACATGTATCTCAGGGTTATCCCACCCGAACCGCCCTCGGTACTTCAAAATCGTGTCCTCAACACGGCCCGCGGCCTCGGCCGCGTCGTACCCGAGCCCGGTAACGATGATCACCGCTTGGGCCGTAGCAAAAGCCATCTGTGTGAGGTGGCCCAGAGACGGGCTGGTATCGATGAGTACATAGTCGTACTCACTGATCCACTCATCGAGTGCGCGGCGTAGGCGCAAGATGGCTCCGGGCTCCCCGGACTCTTTTTCTCGGTTCAGGAGATCACCACGCGCGGTGATCACGTCAATCAACTCGCCCTCGGGCTGATCCCACTGGCAACCGATCACTACCTTGCTCCCGGCACCGTCTTCATCCGCGTTCAAAGCCTCAGAGATACCCGGCACCGGATTCTCTTGCGGCCAGCCGAGCCGACGAGAACAGTTAGCCTGCGGATCGAAGTCAACGACAAGAACCCGGCGGCCTCGACGCGCTAGCCCACCAGCGGCTTGAGTTGTGGTCAAGGTCTTCCCGTCACCACCCTTGTGGTTAGCCACAGCTACTACATGAACCATGCGATGCTCTCCTTAATACTCACGAACGGCGCTACGCGCTCTTCGGGCTCTGGCTGAGGTTGATGGTCGACGCAGCGATCTCCCAGAACGCGCGAGGCACCAACAAGGCAGCCACACGGGCAAGACCCGGGAACCGGTCGCGGCGCGTCCGATGCGCAGCAACAGGGCACTGCGGGACGCCCCCGACCATGCGCGGCCGAAGCGGGTCATAGAGGTTCTTGGGCTGTGACGGTCGTTGCATATCTACTCCTAGATCGAGGGGTGCAACGCGGTGCGTTGCTCGGGGTTATCGGGCGTTGTTTGACGCGCTATGCGTTCTTAGGGGTAAGCGGGC
>WQZL01000105.1 GCA_009780755.1 Promicromonosporaceae bacterium
CCGATGTGCTGTTGATGGATGAGCCAACCTCTGCCCTGGACCCCGCGTCCACCACCAGAATTGAAGACCTGATGGGGCATCTCAAAACGGAGTACACCGTCGTCATCGTCACGCATAACATGCAGCAGGCGGCGCGGATCTCGGACCGAACGGCATTCTTCCTCACCGGCGACCTGGTCGAGTCCGACCTGACGAGCAAGATATTCTCAGCACCCCAGGATGAGCGCACGGAGAACTACATCGCCGGCCGGTTCGGCTAGCTCCCAATCGTCAGGCGTCTTCGTCGGCGAGGCGGTAGCCAAGGCCACGGACGGTGAGCAGGTAGCGCGGGTGGGCCGGATCAGGTTCGATCTTGGCCCGCAGGCGTTTTACATGCACGTCGAGCGTCTTGGTGTCGCCGAAGTAGTCGCTCCCCCACACCTGATCGATCAGCTGCCCGCGGGTAAGCACCCGGCCAACATCGGTCATCAGGCATTCGAGCAGACCAAACTCCTTGAGCGGCAGCTTCACCGCTACGCCATTGATGGTGACCTTGTGTCGATCCACGTCTAGGCGAATCGGCCCGACCGCCAACACATCGTCGGCCGCTTCGGCCTTCGATGGTGACGCCGGGTTGATGGCGGCTTCGGGGGCGCGGCGGCGAAGTACCGCCCGAATGCGGGCCAGCAGTTCCCGGAAGGAATAGGGCTTCGTGAGATAGTCATCGGCACCGAGTTCAAGACCCACCACCTTGTCGATCTCGGTGTCCTTCGCTGTAATCATGATAATCGGCACATCGCTCTTGGCCCGAATCTGGCGACACACCTCGGTGCCAGGAAGGCCGGGCAGCATCAGGTCAAGCAACACCAGATTGGCGCCCGCCTCCGCGAAGCGAGCCAGCGCTTCTGGACCAGTGGACGCCTCGAGAACCTCGAATCCCTCCCGGGCCAGCTGAAACGTGAGCGGGTCGCGATATGACTCTTCGTCCTCGACTACGAGTATGCGGGTCATGCGACGTCCTTTGCATTCATAGGGGCGGCGGGGATGCGCAAGGTAAACGTAGTGCCTTGGCCCGGTTCTGACCACAGCTGCACGTCTCCACCGTGGTCAGCGGCTATGTGCTTGACGATGGACAGGCCCAGGCCGGTGCCGCCGGTCTCCCGCGAGCGGGCGTCATCGACGCGATAGAACCGCTCAAAGACCCGCTCCTGTTCCTCGGCTGCGATCCCAATGCCTTGATCTACCACCGCGATCTGCACCAGGCCGTCCACCTCGGTTATCGCCACGCCGACATGCGTATTCTCCGAAGAGTAGGCCACGGCGTTGTCCAGCAGATTTCGCACGGCCGTGACCAGCAGGTTGTGATCGCCGTATACGTGAGGCTGCGGGCCATCGCCGATGGTGATTGCGATGTTCTTCGCGGAGGCCGACGTGCGGGCACGATCCACGGCCTCGATCACCACCTGCGCCACTGAAACCGTGCGCTCATAGGAGGTGGCACCATCGACTTGAATGCGGGAGAGTTCGATGATCTCGTGCACCAAGGCAGACAGCCGCATGGCCTCCCGTCTCATCCGTTCGGCGAATCGACGCACCACCGCCGGATCCTCGGCCGCATCGGTGACGGTCTCGGCTAGTAGCGAGATGGCGCCGACGGGCGTCTTCAGCTCGTGGGAGACGTTGACCACAAAGTCACGGCGAATGGCCTCGACGCGGCGAGCCTCGGTGCGATCCTCGGCCAACACCAGCACACGATCGTCACCCAGCGGCGCCACCCGCACCTGCAAGAGCACCCTGCCCCCGCCGACGGGGCCGCGTGGCAGCTCCAGTTCCTGTTCGCGGATCGCCCCGTCGCGACGCACCAACACCACTAGATCGAGCAGCACCTGGTGCTCAAGATCATCGTTACGAACGATGCCCAGGGCGTAGGCGAGCGAAGAGGCCCGCACCACGTCATCATTCGCATCGAGTACGACGGTGGCGGCATTCAGCACGGCAAGTACCCGCACCACGTCGTCGTGCAACTCATTCGGTAGTGGTGGCACGGTGGCTCCGGCTCCAGCCTGAACCCGCCGTCTGCGGGATAGGAATCCATTCACAGGTTCAGGGTAGGCGCTGCGGGTGAGGGAAACGGGTTACGCGACGGATAAAACATACGGATTCGGCTGATGTTCACCTGCCCGGCACCTAGAGTTCACTCAGCGGTGTCCTTAGTTATGAGACGGTTTATGCACCACACCGTCTTGAGGGCGGCGAACTAGATAGGGATGCATATGCGCAAGCTTTTTGAAGCCAAATTACAGCAGGTGGGCGACGATCTGGTCACCATGAGCAAAATGGTCGAGGTAGCGGTCGAAAAGGCCGGCCAGGCCCTGTTGACTGCCGATCTATCGCTAGCCCAAGAGGTGATTGCGGGCGACCGCTTGATCGACGTCCTTCAGCGTGAGCTGGATGAGCGTTGCGTGCTGCTGCTGGCTCAGCAGTCACCGGTTGCCACCGATTTGCGACTAGTGGTGAGCGCGCTGCGCATGTCGATGACGCTAGAGCGCATGGGTGATCTGGCCCGGCACGTTGCCGAGGTGGCGCGAAGTCGCTACCCCGGTAAAGCAATCCGACCAGCTGAGGAGGCAACGTTTGCGGCAATGGTGACGGCCGCCCGGCAGGTATCGGGCGAGGTAGTCACGTTGTTGGAGACCCGTGACCTGGAACTGGCGGCCGCTATCGAACGAGATGACGATGTGCTAGATGACCTGCACGCCGAAACCTTCGCCGCGCTGCTGGCCCCTAGGTGGGATGGCACGGTACAAGAGGCCATCGACATCACGCTGGTGGGTCGCTACCTCGAACGCTTCGGCGACCACGCCACCACCATCGCCCGCCGTATCGTCTTTCTGGTAACCGGCGAACCCAACACACCCATAGTGGGGTGAGTTAGGTGGTGGGGGGTTTTAGGTCGAGGCCGGTGGCTTTTTGGGTGGAGCGCAGTTCGCGGGGCAGCGAGAAGGTTAGGGATTCCGTTTCGGTGCGCACCTCCCTAACCTCCGCGTATCCGCGTTCGGCCAGGTGTTGTAGCACGTCACGCACCAGGATTTCCGGCACGGAGGCACCCGAGGTGACCCCGACCGTCCAGGCACCTGCCAGCCAGGCGTCATCGATCTCGGCCGCGTAGTCCACACGGTAGGCCGCCCCGGCCCCGGTCTGGCGAGCCACCTCGACCAGCCGCACCGAGTTCGACGAATTGGCCGAGCCAACCACGATCACCACATCAGACTCCGGTGCGATCCGCTTGACGGCCACCTGCCGGTTCTGCGTCGCGTAGCAAATGTCATCGGATGGCGGATCTTGGAGCTGCGGGAAGCGCTCGCGCAGCCGCCGCACGGTTTCCATCGTCTCATCCACCGATAGCGTGGTCTGCGAGAGCCACACCACCTTGGCTCCATCGCGCACCGTAATCCGATCCACGTCATCGGGCGAGTTGACGATCTGCACATGGTCGGGCGCCTCCCCGGCGGTACCTTCCACCTCCTCGTGCCCATCGTGACCGATCAGCAAAATGTCGTAATCGGCGGCGGCAAACCGTACCGCCTCCTTGTGCACCTTTGAGACCAGCGGGCAGGTCGCGTCGATGGTCTCTAGCCCGCGCCCAGCGGCAGCGGCCCGCACCGCAGGCGATACCCCGTGGGCGGAGAACACAAGCCTGGCCCCCGCCGGTGCCTCGTCCACCTCATCTACGAACACCGCGCCCCGCTCGCGCAGCGCACCAACGACGTGCTTGTTGTGCACTATCTCCTTGCGGACATACACCGGCGCGCCATACATGGCCAGGGCCTTTTCCACCGCGACGACGGCGCGGTCCACCCCGGCGCAATACCCCCGCGGGGCGGCCAGCAGCACCCGCTTGGTGGGCTTGTCGGCTGAATTCATAGCGTCAACCTAAGCCGATCCTCGCTAGGGTTGACAACCCTTGCCGCCGTTTGTAACAGTTTGTGCCATGTCCGCCACTACGCCACACGCCTCCGCCCCGCGCTTTAGCCAGCGCGCGGAGATGTGCTGTGCCACAGGTGGCGCCGGGCATCGAATGCCCACCGGCCTGATGTGCCGCTGAGAATCAGCTTCCCGGCACAGGCCCGCTGATCGGCATCAGCGAACCAAGATAGCCCTGCCCGCACCCCGCCCATGACCGGCGTCGGGAGCGGCCTGCCCCGCCGTCATCGGCTGCGGGCCTTCTGAATACACCTTCCCCACTTCCGGGCGCCTGCCGCCCGATGCCAACACCTAAAGGAAATTCCCATGAATCGCCGTTTTACCTCCGCGAAGCTGCTTACGTTTGCTACCGTCGCCGCCCTAGCTCTGTCCGCCTGTGCCGGCGACGCCGCCTCCCCGGATGCAGCCCTCGGCACGGCCGAGCGTCCCCTGCGCATCGGCATCATTAACGCCGAAGACGCCTACCGCGACACCTTGCGTGACCTCGCTCGCGCCGAGGGCATCTACCTGGAATGGGTCAACTTCTCTGACTTCTCGATCCCAAATCTGGCTCTGGCCGAGGGTGACCTCGACCTCAATCAGTTCCAGCACATTCAGTTCCTGGCCAACTTCAATGTGGCCACCGGAAGCAACCTGGTCCCAATCGGGGCCACCGCCGTGTATCCGCTGGGCCTGTATTCGCTGCGGCACGATTCGCTGGCCGACTTCCCCCGGGGCGCAGAGATCGCGATCCCGAACGACCCCACCAATCAGGCTCGCGCGCTGCTCGTGCTACAGGCAGCCGGCCTAATCACGCTCCGCGACGGCGGAAATTCGCTCTCGACCCCGGCCGACATTCTGCGAGAGGAGTCAATCGCCAGGGTGATCCCGGTCGAGGCTGCGCAGACCGCGATCTCCCTCCACGATATCGATGGTTCAATCGTCAATAACTCGATGATTCCCCAGGTGGGACTCACCCTGGCCGATGCGATCTTCGCCGATGACCCTTCCTCCCTGGCCGCCGAGCCGTATATCAATGTCTGGGTCACCCGGGCCGAGGACGCCGAGAACGAAACCTTTCACCGCCTGATCGCGCTGTTCCACGCCTCGCCTACGGTCATCGAGGGTCTGCGCGCATCGTCGGCGGATACCGCAGCGGTCCGCAACAATCCGGCCCTGGATTTACAGCGAATTCTCGCCGAAATCGAAGCCAACCTACGCAACCAGTAATGACTCGGCCCCTAGAACGATCGCCAGGAGCAGCAATGAGCGTCCCAATCATCAGTTTTCGCGCCGCCCTCAAGGTTTTCCCGGCGGCAGGCAAGCGACCGGAGGTTCGGGCGGTCGATGGCGTCACCTTCGATATCTTGGCAGGTGAAATTTTCGGCGTGATTGGCCACTCGGGGGCGGGAAAGTCCACGCTGGTCAGGCTCATCAACGCCCTCGAAAAGCCAACGGCAGGTTCGGTGATAGTCGATGGTATCGACTTAGGCGGCCTATCGGAATCGAAACTGCGTCCGATGCGCGCCGGAATTGGCATGATCTTCCAGCAGTTCAACCTACTGCAATCACGCACCGTCGCCGGTAACGTGGCCTATCCCCTGGAGGTGGCCGGTTGGCCGCGAGCCAGGCGCCGTAAGCGGGTGGCCGAACTGCTCGAATATGTTGGTCTTAGCGATAAGGCGAAGGCTCGGCCTCGGCAACTCTCCGGCGGGCAGCGGCAGCGTGTGGGCATCGCCCGCGCGCTGGCCGCCTCCCCACGCATCCTGCTCGCCGATGAGGCGACATCGGCCCTCGACCCCGAAACCACCAGGGATGTATTGGAGCTGCTAAAGCGCATCAATCGGGAACTGGGCGTCACCGTCGTGGTCATTACCCATGCCATGAGCTTGGTGCGGCATGTCTGCGACCGAGTCGCGGTGATGGCGGAGGGGAAGATCGCCGAAATTGGCGACACCTACTCCGTGTTCACCTCACCATCGGCCGAGGTAACCAAGCGACTCGTGGAAACCGCCCTGAGTGATCGACCCTCAGCGTCGATGCTCGAACGGTTGCGCACTCAGCACCCTGGGCGCCTGATTACCGTGGGCGTTCATGACAACGCCGCCCCGGCCTCGGTCTCTCCCTCGGCCGAAATCTTTGGCCTGCTGCGCCAATACAACGTGGATGCCACCGTTATCTACGGAACAATCACCGAAATCGGAGAACGTCCCTTTGGCTCGCTAACCATCGAAATCACCAGCGATCCAGGCAACCTAAGCGCCATAGATCGAGCCGTTAACGCCCTAGCCGCAATTGCCCCGGTGGCGGATCACGGAGCCGTCATCGCCGCCCTGCCCACCTTCACCGGCCGCCAGCTACTATCCGGGCTTCCGGCCGCACCCGCCATCTACACCCCTAGCGGGGAGGAGCCGCAATGATGCAAAACATCGATTGGGAACGTTTTGGGCCGATGCTGACGCAAGCGGCGGGAGAAACGCTGTACATGGTGGGCATCGCGGTTGTGGTGGGTGGCTTCTTCGGTCTGCTCATCGGGCTTGGACTATATCTCACCCGCCCAGGCAACCTGCTGGAGAATCGGCTGGTGTACACGCTGCTCAACGTGGCCATCAACATCGTTAGGCCCCTGCCCTTCCTTATCTTCGTGGTGGCGCTGGGACCCGTAACTCGGCTGGTGGTTAACCGCATCATCGGAATTGAAGCGTTCACCTTCGCCATGTGTGTGGTGGCCGCATTCGCCTCTGCCCGGCTCGTGGAGCAGAATCTCGTGTCAATCGATCCGGGTGTGGTCGAAGCCGCGCGCGCTATGGGCGCTTCCCCGTGGCGGATTGTCCGAACCGTGCTAGTGCGCGAGGCGCTTTCTCCCCTGATTCTTGGGTACACATTCCTCGTGGTCGGTGTCGTAGACATGTCCGCGCTCGGCGGATTCCTCGGGGCCGGCGGCCTGGGCGACCTGGCAATCGTGCATGGCTACCGGCAGTTCAACTGGTCGATCACCTACGTGGTGGTCGCGGTGATTGTCATTGGAGTCCAGCTAGTACAAATGGTTGGCAACTGGCTGTCCCGGCGAATTGCGGGCCGGTAACCCTCTAGGCTGGCCCTCGTGGAAGTCAACCCGTCCGTCCCCGCCGCGTTGCCAACCAGCCCGCAGGCTCCGTGGTCGGTGGCCGTGGTGTCCGAGAAGATTCGCGGCTGGATCGCCCGGCTCGGCGAGGTATGGGTCGAGGGGCAGGTGGTGCAGTTCCGCGAGCGCCCCGGCGCGTGGCTGCAATACCTGGTATTGCGCGATATGGACGAGCAGGTCTCCCTCAGTGTCTCGGTGCCATCTGCGGTTTTGCAGGCTTCGGCGGCCACTATCGAGGCGGGCGCCCGGGTGCTTGTGCGCGCCAAGCCCGACTTCTACCGGGGCAATGGTTCCTTTAGCCTGCGAGCCGCCGAGATTCGTCCCGTTGGTATCGGCGAGCTATTGGCCCGCATCGAACACCTGCGAGGCATCCTGGCGGCGGAAGGGCTATTCGACGTTGACCGGAAGCGGCCACTGCCGTTCCTGCCGAATGCGGTGGGCCTGGTCACCGGGCGCAACTCCGACGCTATGCACGATGTCGTTAAGAATGCACAGGCTCGCTGGCCTGGGGTGCGGTTTGAGGTTCGCGAGGTGGCGGTACAGGGTGTCGGAGCCGTGCGCGAGGTGACGGCCGCCATCGCCGAACTCGATGCGACCCCCTCAGTTGAGGTGATCGTGGTGGCTCGGGGCGGCGGGGCGTTCGAGGATTTGCTGCCCTTTAGCGACGAGGTGCTGCTTCGGGCGGTTGCGGACTGTCGCACGCCGCTGGTTTCGGCCATCGGCCACGAGCAGGACACGCCGCTGCTTGACCTGGTGGCCGATGTGCGGGCCTCGACGCCAACCGATGCGGCCAAGCGCATTGTGCCCGATGTGGCTCAGGAGCGGCGCGGTGTCGATAACGCCCGCCGTTCAATGCGGCAGTCGCTTATTGCCCGCCTGCATCGAGAACAGCAAGGGGTGGACGCGATTCGGGCGCGGCCAGTGTTGGCCCGGCCACTATCGATGGTCGAGTCGCGCGAACAGGAGATAGCCGGGGTTGTGCGACATTCACGACATCTGCTCAGCGAGGTGTTGCTTCGGGCCTCTGGCGAGGTGGGGCGCTTGGCCGCACAAGTGCGCGCCCTTTCCCCCGCCGCCACGCTGGAGCGCGGTTATGCCGTAGTCCAACGCGACGATGGCACGATCATCCGCGCCCCCGCCGATGCCCCGTCGGGCGCGGCCCTGCGCATCCGTCTGGCCGAAGGCGAACTCGCCGCCACTGCTGACTAGCGGTAGGGCAGAACATTCACGCTTTCACCAGGTGCGTTCCCATTTTTCGCGGTGAAGGTGGGTTTTGAAGCCGAGGGTGTCGTAGAAGGGATCGGCGCCGCCGTCACAGCGCTCGGCGCCCATTGCCTTGGTGGCCTTCATCGCCTCAATCAGCGCGTGAGCGGCTAGACCCCGGCGGCGATACTGCGGCACCGTGGCCAGCGGTTCAAGGTAGGCGAAGCGGTTGCGTTCGTCCACCCACATGCCCAGCGCGCAGGCATACTCGCCGTTCGGCGCCTGAACGGCCGTGGTGAGTTCAGGGTTTCCGTGCGGGGCAATCGCCATCTTTTGCCCCTGGTCGCCAATATCGGCGGGCACCTCACCCTCGTGGCCGAAGCCGTGCCAGTAACACGTTCCGAGCTTGACGGGGTCAATATCGTCGCCGGTGACGAGGGTGAACCCGGCGGAGATCCCGGCCCCGATCTTGCGGCCGATGTCGGCGCCGACGC
>WQZL01000106.1 GCA_009780755.1 Promicromonosporaceae bacterium
AAGGGGTTGGCGAACGAGGTGGGCAGGAAGTTACCCTGCACCGTGCGGGTCGGGGTGGCCGAACCCTCGGGCCAGGTAGCCATCGGGAACTCGCCCATCACGGCCGAGACGGTGTTGGCCGGCGGAACGGTTTCCCAGGTGACGCGAATGTTGATATCGGCTAGGGCCTGGGTAATCACGGCGTCATAAGACTGCGTGAAGATGATGGAGGGCATGGTCACGTCGAAGCCGTCTTCCCAGCCCGCCTCGGCCATTAGTTCCAGGGCGCGGTCGAGGTCGTAGGCGAACATGGTGTTCAGCGCGGGGTCGTAGGCCGCAGTGCCGGGGAAGAACATCTGGGTGACTGGCGTGCCGAAGCCGTCGCCTATCACCTGTACGAAGGCCTCACGCGGCATGGCGTAGTTGATGGCCTGACGGACGCGAAGGTCGCCCAGCGCGGGCACCATGTCACCGGCGCGGTCGAGGATGCGCAGGGTGTGCAGCGCGGTGCCATCCACCTCAGTCATGGTGTAACCGGCGGCGGTCAGGTCGGCGATGGAGTGGGCATCTACGGAAAGCCAGTCGATTTGGCCGGCGCGGAAGGCGTTCTCGACGGCGGTGGCGTCGGCGATCACGGTAACGGTGACGGTCTCAAAGGGGAAGAGGCCGATGTTCCAGTGGTCATCGCGGCGCACCAGCGTCCAGGAGGAGCCGGGCACGGTGGCGTCGTGGTTGATGGTGTAGGCGCCAGAACCCATCGGGAACTGAGCCTGGTCGGGGTCGTCGAGATAGTCCAGGTGACCGATGACGCCATTGGCGAGTACCAGGGAGTTGAGCAGGCCGACATCGGGGGCAGAGAAGTTGAAGACCAGGGTGAAGTCATCGGCGGCCTCGACCGACTCGACCATCTGCATGGCAGCCTGGTTCGGGCCGGCCGTGGTGCGGATGTGTTCCTGGGTGGCCGCAGCGTGGTGGGCGTTTACCTGATCGCCGTTGGCGAAGAACATGTCTTGGCGCAGCGTCATGGTTAGAGTCAGGCCATCGGGCGAGAACTCCCATGATTCGGCGGCCTGTGGTTGCGGAGTACCATCGGCGCCCTGGGTGAGCAGGCGGTCATAGACGGAGGCCCAAATAAAGGCATCTGTACCGCCGATGACGTTGGCAACATCGAAACCGGCTGGTTCACGCTGCACGGAGATGCGCAGTTCAGTGGGGGCGTCTACGGGCGGGACGGCCGGGCTTTCGGTGGGGTCGGGGTCAACTGGTTGGTCGGTGGCAGGAGCATCGGTGGCGGGAGTACCCGCGTCGCCGTTGTCGTCGCCGGTACCGCAGGCGCTCAGGCCCAGCAGGGACAGGGCGGCAATCGCGGCAATGCCTGCGCGGCGCCAGGTGAAGCGAGGGGCTGTGGTCTTCATTAGGAGATGACTTCCTTGTCTCTAGTTGGCTTATCTGTTGGCGGGACGCCGCTTTTGGTGGTGGCGCCTTTTCCGTGTTGTAGCAACGAACAGGAACGTACTCGACGCGGCAACCGATTGTCAACCGGTTGCCAGCCGCATGTCGATTTGACGTCACCATAACCATCTCCCGCGCGCCACCACCGCATTCTCCCCGCTCACTGCTTCGCCCAGCAAAACGTTTTCCTTCCTCCGCTCGCCTTAACCATGCTTTTTCATCCCTACTTGTCAACCGGTCGCCAAACTTTCCGCCCCCTCAGCGTGGCCGGGCGACCGCTAAGGCGTGCGGTTGCGGATTGAGCCGCGCCAGGCTGGGCCTGTGACCGGCATCCCGGTGCCGTCGGGGAAGATCACCGTCGCCTCGGTGGCGGGCGGCAGTTCGACGTTCACGGTCAACTCGCCTGCGGCCTGCTGCCACTCAACGCGAATAAGGCCCTGCGGAGTCAGATGCTCGCCCTTGGCCCAGGTCAGCCCGCCACCAGGCACAGGCACAATGATCGCCTGCGTCCACGCCACCGAATCCTCCGCTTGTCGCAGGCCGAGTACATGTGTGTGCAGGAACTCCGCGACGGCACCCTTCGAGTAGTGGTTGAGTGAGTCGTGGGCGCCCTGCTCGTCGATGCCCTCCCAATCCTCCCAGATGGTGGTGGCGTCGTGGTCAATCATGTACAGCCAAGACGGTGGAGTGCGGCGTAGCAGCAGTTCGTAGGCTAGATCGGTGTGGCCGGCATCGACCAACACCGGCAGCAGGAAGGCGGTGGAGAGGAAGCCGGTGGACAGGTGCGTGTCGTTTGCGCGGATCAGTTCGACCAGACGCGCGGCGGCGGCCTCCCGCAACCTGTCGGGGATGAGACCGAAGGCCAGAGCGCGAACGTAGGCGGCCTGGGTGTCGGTGGCGGTGCGACCATCGGCGGCAAGAAACTCCGTGCACCAGGCATCGCGGGTGTTTTCCGCAAGCGTCGCATAGCGGGCGGCATCCTCGGGCCTGCCCAGCGCTTCAGCGATCTTGGCGCAGGTGGCGGCGCTGCGGTGCAGATAAGCCGTGCCGACCTCTCCCTTGTCGGCCATGAACCAGACGGACGGGTTGGTCTGCATGGCGCCGACGCGGGTGCCGCCGGCGGCCTTGGACACCGGCTCTAGCCACTCACCCCAATGGAAGGAACCATCCCAGATGAACTGCTCATGCGGGGCCGGGTCTGCTGAGCGTTCCCGGCGTGTGTGATGCCGCTTGGTGGCGGCTGTTTCGGCAGCCCAATCTACGAAGCGAGTCATCGCCTGCCAGTTCTCCCCCAGGGTGGCGACGGAGCCGTAGGCCCGGTACATCTCCCAGGGCACATAAACTATGGCGTCGGCCCAGCCAGCCGAACCGGCCATCATCGCCATTTGCTGGGCCAGATTGGTCTTTAGGCGACGGTGATCGGGGGAGAAAGAGGCGATGCGCCCGTCGGGCAGCTGGTCGTCGCGCACGGATTGCAGCCATTTGCGGGTGAAGCCGAGCACATCAAACAGGCGGGTGGCCGTCGGCGCGAACACCTGGTAGTCGCCCGTCCACCCGAGGCGTTCGCGGGTGGGGCAATCGGTGGGAACGTCCACGGCGTTGCCCAGAAAACTCCACCGAGTAATCTCGTGCAACTTGTTCAGGTCATCATCGGAGCATTCGAAGGCACCGGTGGGGACCAGGTCGGTATGTACCACCTGCATTTGGATGCTGGCCGGGTCGAGGGGGGCGCCGTCGCGGCGGAGGCGTGCGTAACGGAAGCCGTGAACGGTGTGTCTCGGCTCGAAGACGCCGTCCGTTCCATCGGAGATGACTTCGTCCCGTTGGATGAAGACGCAAGTGTCTTCGCCAGGGCGCACCGAGTCGAGGTGGGTGGTGTCGAGGTCGCCATCGGGGCCGACATATTCGCCGTAGTCGATGGTAGTTAGGGTGCCTGCGGGGCCAAGATCGCTCAGGCGTAGCCAGCCGGAGGCGTTTTGCCCAAAATCGATCACCCATTCGCCAGGAGCGCGTTCCGTGATGACGCGGGGGGAGAGCCTCTGGACGACGCGGGTGGGCGGGGCGGGCGACCAGGAGGGAGCGGGGGCCAAGACCTGATCGAGCAATACCGGCGCCGAGGGGGTGGCAGACGGGTCAAGGCGCAGGTCGGTGGTCTGCCCTTCCATGAGGCTGGCCCTGGTGATGTTTGACGTGCGAGCCTGCCAGGTCTCATCGGTGATGAGCTTCGTGGTCGGACCAAGGTGCAATTCAGCGCGGACCCCGAGTACCTCTCCCCACGATCCCTCACTGCGGTGAGCGCCCACCTGGCCCCAGAACCAGCCATCGGTGAGTACGAAGACGAGGCAGTTTTCGCCGGGTTGCAGCAGAGCAGTGACGTCGTAAGCCTGCGCGTAAAGCGTCTCATCGTAAGAGGTGGTACCGGGTGTGAGTTCGCTATTGCCGATGCGCTGACCGTTTAAAAAAGCCTCGTAGACGCCGGTGGCGGTGGCGTAAAGACGAGCGCGGGGCGGCAGTTCGACAAGCGGAAAAGTAGCGTACAGCTCGTGGCCGGGACGCTGGCCTGCCGGAATGGTGAAGTCGGCGGCAGGGGGCGTAATCCAGCGAGCCGTCCAGTCTTCTGCGAATAGGCCAGCCTCAAAGGCGTGCCAATCGGACCAGGCCGAGGCCGTATCGCTGTCATGGGCCTGTACCCGCCAGCGCACCCGCTGGCCGCTAGTCAGTGCCGGGAAAGGCCAGTAAGTTCCGCTGCCCTCGGCTGTCCTCGTCTGCGGAATACCGCCGCCGATCACCGCCTCGATGCGGGTGCTGGGAAAGCTGCCACCCTTGGCCGGGGGGCGCCAGCTGAGGCACGGCGTTGGGCCGGAGGTCAAGAAGGCGTCGCCACCTGCGTCGATGCGAAGGTCATAAGGTGCCGTGGTCATTTTATTCCTCGGTTCGATCTGCTTTGGTCGATTGGCGGGTAGCGTACCTGAAGTTATGTCTCATCGGCAATCGATTGCCAGACTCGAGTTGTGTCGGCCATACTTCTCCTATCCGTCGCTTGGCGGACTACCCCGTCATCGCCAGTCTTTGGAGCAGCATCATGGCCTCCCCTGCAAACGCGCCCATCCTGCCCGGTTACTACCCCGACCCCTCCATCTGCCGCGTGGGAAATCGCTACTACCTGACGAATTCCTCGTTTGAATACTTCCCTGGCCTGCCCCTGCACGCCTCCTTTGACTTGCTCACCTGGGAACCTATCGGCAACGCGCTCGACCGCCCCGAACAATTGCCGGTGCAGACGGGTGAAGCCGGGGCCAGTGGCGGCATCTACGCTCCGACCATCCGACATCACGACGGACGATTCTGGCTAGCCACCACAAACATCCACGAGGTGCGGCGCGGCCACCTGATCGTGTGGGCCGCCGACCCGGCAGGCCCGTGGAGTGACCCGGTTTACACCACCGGCGCGTTCGGCATCGACCCCGACCTGGCTTGGGATGAACACGGCATCTGCCGCCTAACCTGGCATGATGTGATGCGCGGCGGCATTTCGCAGGTTCCGGTAAACCCGGAGACCGGCGAACTGCTCGGCGAGCCGAAGGTGATCTGGCGCGGCACCGGTGGCTCAAACCCGGAGGGGCCGCATGTGTATCAACGCGGCGGCTGGTGGTATCTGCTCATTGCCGAGGGCGGCACCGGGACAGGTCACATGGTTACGGTCGCGCGTTCACGCAACATCGACGACCCCTACGAGTCGAATCCGGCTAACCCGATTCTCACCCACCGATCCACCAACGACCCGGTGCAGGCCACCGGGCATGGCGATCTGGTCGAGTTAACCGATGGCTCCTGGGCGATGGTGCATCTGGGTACTCGCCCACGTGGCTCATTCCCGCGCTGGCACACCAATGGCCGCGAGACATTCCTGGTCGGCATCAACTGGCGGCACGATGACGGCGCCATCTGCATCTGCATCGAACCCGACGCGGAGAGTGGCGACTGCCCTGGTGCCTGGCCGACGGTGGATGAAGGCCGGTTTGTGGTGCCCGAACGCCTCTCATCCTTTACCGATAGGTTTACCGGCGAGCGACTGCACCCTCGCTGGATCTCTCCCGGCGCCGCCCCCGCCACCTTTGCCACCACCGGACAAGGGGGACTCACCCTGACCCAAGGGCGCGCGGCTGCCGAGCGCGACGCGGCTTGCCTACTCGCCACCCGGGTTACCGATCTTTACTGGTCGGCCACGGTAGCGGCGAGCGGCGATCTGGCCCTGGTTGTCCGTGTCGATGACGCCCATCAAGCTCTCGTGCAGCGCATCGGTGAAACCATCACCGCGCGAGCCTCCATCGGCCCGCTTACTCAGGAGTTGGGCGCGGGCCTCGTGCCTCCCGAGGCTAGCCTGACGATTCGAGCCGAGACGACCGGCGCTGCTCCTGGGCAGCGCTCCGGCCCCGACCGGCTCCGCCTCGGCTTTGAGGTGTCCGGCGAGTTCACGGAGTTGGCCACCCTTGATGGCCGATACATATCCACCGAGGTAGCCGGTGGCTTCACCGGTCGCACTATCGGCCTAGAAGCCCTCAGCCCCCAGGCCCAAGTACAAGCCTTCACCTACACCGCCCTCTAGGCGGGAGGTGGCGCGGTAGCGGGAGATGGCCCCACAGGTGGCGGCTTGCGCAACATCACTTCCGGCATCACCAGCCATAGGCCCAGCAACCCGGCCAGCGCCACCCCTCCGGCGATGAGTCCGGCCGCATGGGAGACCACCACGTCGAAAACAAACGATGTGACCCCGGCCACTAGCAGGCCCAGCATCACCAGCGCGACCCGCATCAAGTGATCCGCCTCACGTACCACCACGGGTTTACGGCGCTTCCGGAACAGCGCCCGATGAATGGACACCGGCGCAATCACCAGTCCCGTCGTCGTGGCTGCAACACCCACCAGCACGAGATACAGCCCCCGCTGCCACGTCGTGAGCGTCGCAAACACCGTTTGGAAGGGCAAGGTCAACAAAAACCCGGTGAGAATCTGCACCCCGGTTTGCATAACGCGCAACTCTTGCAGCAGCTCCGACCAGTTACGATCGGCGCGCTGGGCTGGCGTCTCTAGCTGTTCCCTCGGCTCGGCATCCGCCGCTGGAATATTCGTAGTCATCCACCCAGTCTGACACGAAACCCGGCCCCGCGAGATCGTTACTTTGAGTCGAGATCGTTAACTTGCGCAAGCGGAAAGTAACGATCTCGACTCAAAGTAACGATCTCGCACTTCCATCAGCCAGCCCGCGTGACCTGAATTTGGCGGGTGGCAGCATCCGATGGAGTGATGGTTAGGGAGACCGCAAGGGTTTCGGCCATTACTAGGTCGCGGTGGGATTCGATGGCGGCAATCTTCTGGGAGGGAACCCCGAGCGTTAGATCTATGCGGTCAGCCACCGCCAGTCCGGCGGCCTTGCGGGCATCCTGGATGTCACGGATCGCATCGCGGGCATAACCCTCGGCCTCCAACTCGGGCGTGAGCGCCAGATCGAGTACGACGAAGCCCCCGGCGGGAAGGACCGCCGCGGCGAGCGCGGGAGCTGCGTCTAGGTCCGGCGACTCGTTAGCGTTCGCGCAGGATGACGTGGTGATGGTTTCTAGCGTGTATTCCGTTTCCAGCAACGGAACCGGACCGTCCTCCGTGGTGATGACTACGGTGCCGCTGGCATCGCGAGTCCAGGCGCCGGCCTTGGCGGCCTTGATCGCCGCCTGCACGCCACGACCCAGGCGCGGGCCGGCCGCGCGGGCATTGACGGCCAGGCGTTCGATGATGCCAAAACGTTCGGCAGCCGTTTCATCGGCCAAAACGAGTTCGACATCCTTGACGTTGAGCTCGGTGCGGAGCAGGTTCACGTAATCTGCGAGCGCCACCGGGTTTTCTACCGCGACGGTGAGGCGAGCCAGCGGTTGACGGACGCGCAGCTTGTTGGCCTTGCGCAGCGATAGCGCGGTGGAGACCACGGCACGCACCTGGTCCATCGCGGCAACGAGGGCGTCATCGGGCAGGAGGGCATCGATCGGGGGCCAATCGGTCAGATGAACCGAGCGGCCGCCGGTAAGGCCGCGCCAGATTTCCTCGGTGAGCAGCGGGGCCAACGGGGCCGCCACACGGCACAACGTTTCCAGCACGGTGTAGAGGGTGTCGAAGGCGTCGACATCCTCCTGCCAGAAGCGATCACGCTGCGTGCGGACGTACCAGTTGGTCAGCACATCCAGGTAGACGCGCACCGACTCGCAGGCGCCCGCAATGTCGTAGGCGTCCAGCTGCGCCATCGTCGCCGCCACCAGGTCGTGGGTTTTGGCGAGGATGTAGCGGTCGAGGGCGGGCAGGGATGGGACTCGGTCGGCGGTGATGGCGGTGGCGGTGTAACCAGCTCGGTTCTGCATTCGGGCTGCGTTGGCGTGTTCTTCGCTTCGCTTATCAACGCCTGCCTTGCCCTCAGCAAAACACGAGCAAGCTCGGTTCTGCATTCGGGCTGCGTTGGCGTACAGGGTAAAGAAGTAGTAGGTACTCCACATGGGCAGCAGGGCTTGGCGGACGGCGTCACGAATACCCTCTTCGGTGACGATGAGGTTGCCGCCGCGCAGGATGGGCGAGGCCATCAGGAACCAGCGCATGGCGTCAGAACCGTCGCGGTCGAATACCTCACGCACATCCGGGTAGTTCTTCAGTGATTTGCTCATCTTGCGGCCATCGGAGCCAAGCACGATGCCGTGGGAGACGGCCGTCTTGAATGCTGGACGGTCGAACAGGGCCGTGGCCAGCACATGCAGGGTGTAGAACCAGCCGCGGGTCTGCCCGATGTACTCGACGATAAAGTCGCCCGGGTAGTGGTGTTCAAACCATTCCTGATTCTCAAACGGGTAGTGCACCTGGGCATACGGCATGGAGCCGGAGTCCACCCAGACGTCCATCACGTCCTCGACGCGACGCATGGTGCTTTGCCCGGTGGGGTCATCGGGGTTGGGGCGGGTCAACTCATCGATGAATGGGCGATGCAGGTCGGTGACCTCCACCCCGAAGTCGCGTTGCAGTTCTGCGACAGAGCCGTAGACGTCAATGCGGGGGCATTGCGGGTTGTCGCTCTTCCAGACGGGCACCGGCGATCCCCAGAAGCGGTTGCGGGTGATCGACCAGTCGCGGGCATTTTCCAGCCACTTGCCGAAAATGCCCTGCTGGATATGCTCTGGAGTCCAGGCGATCTGCTCGTTTAGTTCAAGCAT
>WQZL01000107.1 GCA_009780755.1 Promicromonosporaceae bacterium
GATCAGGAACTGGCCGCGCAGTTCTCCGTCGCCTTCACCAAAGGCATCCAGGGTGAAAACAACGATTCGGGCATCCTGGCCTGCGGCAAGCATTTCCTCGGCTACGGCGCCTCCGAGGGTGGCCTGAACCAAGCCATCACTCAGCTGGGTCGCCGCGCCCTGGTGGATGAGTATGCCGAACCGTTCCGCCGAGCCATTAAGGAGGCGGGCCTGGCCACGGTGATGAACTCGTACAACGAGATCGATGGCGTGCCCTCGGCTGCCGACCGGTGGTTGCTCACCGAACTGCTGCGCGACCAGCTGGGCTTCGATGGCCTGGTGGTTTCCGATTATGAGTCCATCGTCATGTTGCAGACGGTTTACCACACGGCCAGGACGGAGGAACGAGCGGGGGTGCAGGCGCTCAGCGCCGGTTTGGATGTTGATCTGCCTGCGGGTAAGAACTATCTGAACTTGGCTGCTGAGGTGCGGGCGGGACGGCTTGACGAGCAGGTGGTAGATGAGGCCGTGCTGCGCGTACTTCAGGCCAAGGCCCGGGTCGGGCTGATTCCCTCCCTGTCGCCCGCAGCGGCCCCGAAGCCTGCGCTGGCCGACGTGGCCACCACCCGCAGGGGTATCGCCGACCGTGCCCTCGTGCTGCTGAAAAATGACGGCGTGCTGCCGTTGACTGTAGGCCAGCAGAAGATCGTCGTGGTCGGCCCCGCCGCAAACGAGCTGCGCATTCACTTTGGCGCCTACACCTCGGTGACCAACATGGAGATGCAGGCAGGCATTCGCGCCCTGCGCTCCGGGCAGATACCAGGCATTTCGGCCGCGGAGGCCATCTTCACCGACATCTTCCAGGCCCGGATGCCTGGCATCGAGCCGATGTTTGAGGAGGGCGTGGCCCGAATTCATCCCGACATGCCGACGCTGGTTCAGGCGCTTGGGGCTTACGACGCTACCGTGACGTTCGCCGATTTCGGCTCGTTCTTGGGGCACGATGAGGATTTCGACGGTGTCGGTCTGCGCGCGGCTGTCGCCGACGCCGATCTAGTGATCGCCGCTCTCGGGGAGCGTACCGGCTGGGTGGGCAACAACACCGCTGGCGAGGGGCAATCGACCGCCGAGCCGCGCCTCACCGGCGACCAGCAGGCGCTGGTAACCGCGCTGGCCCAAACCGGCAAGGCGGTGGTCTCCGTCATCGTCACTGGTCGCCCGCTGCTGCTTGCTGACCTGGTGGATGTGTCATCGGCCGTGTTGATGGCACCGCTGCTAGGCGAGGCCGCCCCGGCTGCCATCGCCCGCGCGCTGTATGGCGAACTCAACCCGAGCGGCAAACTGCCGAACACCTTCCCGCGTGTCGCCGGGCAGGTGCCGATGTACCACGGCCATCACATGGGGTCTGGCTACGATCACCCCACCGGCATCCGCCACGGTTACAACGATCTGGTCAACCAGGCGCCGCTGTTTGCCTTTGGTCATGGGTACTCGTACACATCCTTCGAGCTTGACCCCGTTTGCCACACGGAGGCGGTCACCGCGGGGGGAAACGTGCAGGTGCGGGTGCGGGTGACGAACACCGGCAGCTGTGCTGGCGAGACCGTGGTGCAGCTATATGGCCGAGATGAGGCCGCCTCGGTGGTTCGCCCGGTGCGGCAGTTGTTGCAGTTCGCACGCATCAGTCTTGAAGCGGGGGAGACGACAACTCTCGATCTGGTTGCTCCCGTGGAGCGCTTCGCCTTCACCGGCTTGGACGGTAAGCGCGTAGTCGAACCAGGCGATGTGACATTGGGTGTCGGCCTTGCCGCTGATGACATCCACGCCGAGCTAAAGGTGGTTATTCGATGAAGACGGTCGAGCTGTATGACATCTTTGAACTGCGATTCCCGGCCAGCAAAACCCCGCTGGCCGTGTTCGCTAACGAAGAGGTACGCAAGGAGATTTACGGCTTTCAGGTCAGTGATGATGAGTACGCAATTCGCTTCATGCCCGAGATGATCGGGACGTGGCACTACTCGGTGGGCGATCTGACCGGCGAGCTTGTCGTCACGCCCAACACGGGCGGCAATCACGGCAAGGTTGTCGCCGTCGGCTGTCGATTCGAGTACGCCGATGGCGGTCGATACATCCCGGTGGGTACAACTTGCTATGCCTGGACGCATCAGAGTCCCGAACTCATCAAGCAGACCCTGGCGACACTGGCGGATTCGCCGTTCAACAAGGTGCGAATGTGCCTGTTTCCCAAGTCGATGCCGTACAACCGAAACGACCCGGAGCGCTACCCCTTCTTGTCTGACGCCGAAGGCAGCTGGGATGTCACCCGCCCGGACTTTTTATTTTGGGAGGAGTTCGAGGCCAACATTGCGCAATTGCGTGACCTGGGTATCGAGGCCGACCTGATTCTGTTCCACCCCTACGACCGGTGGGGTTTTTCAAAACTTACCCGAGAACAGAATCTGGCCTACCTGGACTACGCGATCCGTCGCCTGGCGGCCTACCGCAACATTTGGTGGGCCATCGCCAATGAGTACGATTTCATCCTCACGAAAGACAATGACGACTGGGATGCCTTCGGCGAGAGATTGCAGGCCGCCGACCCCTACGGACACTTGATCTCCAACCATAATGGCATCACGCCCTACCCGAAGCGGGATTGGCTAACGCACTGCTCCATCCAGACGAAGGACATGGTGCGCAGCAAGTATTGGCGCACCAGTTACGAGCTGCCGATAATCATGGAGGAGTTCGGCTATGAGGGCGACATCGAGTACGAATGGGGCAATATCACGGCCTTTGAGCTGGTGAGCCGTGCCTGGCAGGCCGTTGTCAATGGTGCGTACCCAACTCATGGCGAGACCTACTGGCGCGAAGATGAGGTGCTGTGGTGGGCAAAGGGTGGCGTGCTGCACGGGGAAAGCCCCCAACGACTCGCCTTTCTAAAGAACCTTCTCTACGAGATTGGCGACCTAAGCGCTGGCATTCGCAGCTCCGTCGGCCAAGCACCAAACGGCTCGTCAGAGGAGAGCCAGGCGAACAATGATGCTGCCTGGTTCATGCAGGTCATGGGCAAACTGTCGCCAGCGGAGCGTATTAACGCGATGCTAAACATGATCCCGCCCACGGCCACCAACGAAAACCACGCGCTGCAATACTTTGGCCGCTCTCGTCCTTGTTTCAAGGAGCTTCACCTGCCGGAGAGCGGGACTTATCGGGTGGAGATCATCGACGCCTGGGAGATGACCCGCGACATCGCGCTGCCCGAAGCCTCTGGGACGCATCGCCTACCCCTGCCCGCTAAGGAAGGCATCGCCCTGCTGGTAACCCGCCTCACCGGCGCCCCGATAACCCATATCTGACCCGGTGTAGGCTAGAAACGTGGCTTTGCACCCGCATGACATACATGATTACCCGCGTGGCATCAGGTCTACGGCTTGTAGCTGAGCCTTTACCGAGAGTTCGGCAGCCTTGAAGGCGTGTTCTTGGGTCATGGCATTCTCGGTGCGATTCAGGCAGTCGAGTACCAAGTCGCCAAAGTAGGGGTAACCCACCTTGCCATACGTCTCGAAGTGGGTTTCTTCTTCGCCGTTTGCGAGGTACAGGTGGCCAGGGTCGGCGCTAGGGGAGCCGAGCTGCATGTACTTGCGTTGCTCGATGAACCCCTCCGTACCCAGGATGATCGATCGACCATCCCCCCACGTCTGTAGGCCATCTGGGGTGAACCAATCGCAGCGGAAATACCCGGTCGCGCCGTTATCCATCACCAACATGGCGTCGCCGAAGTCATCCAGCTCGGGGTGATCGGGGTTGTTGTAGTTCGCAATCTGCGAGCGCACCACCTCGCCGTCGGCCGCGCCCGTGTAATGCAAAATCTGCTCGATCTGGTGCGAACCAATGTCACACAGAATGCCGCCGTACTTCTCCTTGACGAAGAACCAGTCGGGGCGAATGTGCGGCATCAACCGGTGGGGACCGGTGCCGATCACCTGCACCACCTTGCCAATGGCGCCCGCCTCGATCAGCTGAGAGGCGAAGACGGCCGTCTCCACATGCAGTCGCTCGCTGTAGTACACGGCGTATTTACGTCCCGTGTGGGCAACGGCCTCACGCGCAGCGGCCAGTTGTTCCAGGGTGGTCAGAGGCGCCTTGTCGGTGAAGTAATCCTTGCCCGCATCCATCACCCGTAGACCAAGGGCACAGCGCTCGGAGGTGATGGCGGCCCCGGCGACGAGATGTACGGTCTGATCGTCAAGCACCTCGGCTTCTGAGCGGGCAATGCGGACGCTTGGATGCTGCGCCCGAAAGCGCTCCATCTTGGCCGGGTCGGGGTCGTATACCCATTTGAGTTCGGCTCCGGCGCCGATCAGCCCGCCAACCTGGCCATAAATATGTCCGTGATCTAGGCCAATGGCTGCAATGGTGAACTCGCCCGGCCCCACGACGGGAGCGGGCATCGGCTCGGGCGCATACTGCGACCCATCGGCTCTGCTCATTGCTTAGGTTCCTTCAACGTCGCGATGTACTAAGGCTTGGGTGTAGGGCGATTTACCCGGACGAAGCGCCAGAAGGGGGCGAAGTCACCGAAGTTTTCGCTTATCACATTGGCACCAAAGCGGTATGCCTGGGCCGCGATTAGTGCGCCGGTGCCGTGGGCCGTGATTCCCGCAGTGATTTCGCCATAAGCGCGGGTGCATTCCAGGTCGAAGGGTAGCCAGTCGAACTGTGCATCAAGGGCGTTGAGCAGCTGTGCGCGTTCGGCGCGCTGCTCCGGGGTGGCCGCGGTGCGCAGGCCAGATTCGAGTTCGGCCCGCGAGAGGATCGAGGCCGCATAGGTCTCGTTCTCGTCAAAGACGTAAAGATCACGGTCAATCAGAATGCAGGTGTCGAGAATAATCACTGGGCAGCGCTCCACGTGCTAGTCGGGTTATCGGCAGGAGTGTTTCGCTGCACATGCATGTCGCGGCGGCTTACATCGCTGATCCCAGGGAGTGCGGCCTGGTTTAATGCGGTGCCGCTGATCCACTGCTGCGGGCCGCCCTCGTCGCGAACCACCCGCACACCAGTGGGGTGACCATGCGCAGTAATCACATGGTCACCGAGTTCTAAGACACGCTGCACCACCTGGGCGGGATTCTGTTTTAGGTCGCGAGTTGATACCGCTGGAGGTTCTATGCTTATGGTCATGCCCGCAGTCTGGCACAAAAAGTAGACGTTCGGCTACGTAAGGCCGATACTGCGCGTTACCGTGTCGGCGTAAATCACCTAGAATTGAGGACCATGACTGACCAGAATGGGCCAAGCCCACTCGATACTGCCGCGCTGGATGGGGCTGTCGCTGCCGCGCTGGCCGATGTTGCCGCCGCCACCGATTTGGAGGCACTGAAGACGGTGCGTACCGAACACACCGGGGAACGCTCTCCGCTAGCGCTGGCAAACCGGGCCATCGGCGGGCTACCTGGCCCGGATAAGGCCGCTGCCGGCAAAAACCTTGGCCCGCGGCGTGGCCAGATTGCCAAAGCCATCGCAGACCGACAGGTCGAACTAGAGGCTAAGCGGGATGCCCGGATGCTGTTGGAAGAGGCGGTAGACGTAACGCTACCCACGACCCGACGTTCGGTGGGTGCCCGCCATCCCATTGAGACCGTTCAAGAGCGCATAGCCGACTTCTTCATTGGCCTGGGGTGGGAGATTGCCGATGGTCCTGAGCTGGAGGCCGAGTGGTTCAACTTCGACGCTCTCAACTTCGGTCCGGATCACCCCGCCCGTCAGATGCAGGACACGTTCTTTGTGGACGGTGAGAAAAACCTCGTCCTGCGCACACACACTAGCCCCGTTCAGGCTCGCACCCTGCTGGAGCGCGGGGTGCCGCTATACGTCGCCTGCCCCGGAAAGGTATTCCGCACGGATGCGCTTGATGCCACCCACACCCCGGTGTTCCACCAAGTGGAGGGTCTGGCTATCGACAAGGGCCTGACCATGTCGAACCTGGTCGGCACGCTTGATGCCTTCGCCAAGGCCATGTTCGGTCCCGAGGCAAAAACCCGCCTACGGCCATCATTCTTCCCCTTCACCGAGCCGTCGGCCGAGATGGACCTGTGGTTCCCGCAGAAGAAAGGCGGCCCCGGCTGGATCGAGTGGGGAGGCTGCGGCATGGTTCACCCAAACGTGCTGCGCGCCACCGGGATCGACCCGGACACTTACCAAGGTTTCGCATTTGGCATGGGCATCGAGCGCACGCTGATGCTCCGCCACGCTATCGCTGATATGCATGACATCGTGGAGGGCGACCTTCGCTTCTCCACCCAGTTCGGGATGGAGATCTAATGCCCCTCGTAGCCAAAGAGTGGTTGGCCGACCACGTTGAATTGCCCGCCGATCTGACCGCCGCGCAACTCGCCGCCGCGTTGGTAAAGGTGGGCCTAGAAGAAGAGGCGATCCACGCCGCGAAGGTGACCGGACCGCTAGTGGTGGGTCGCGTTCTTTCCCGAGAGCCAGAGCCACAGAAAAACGGCAAGGTCATCAACTGGTGTCGGGTAGACGTGGGGTCTACTCACAACGATCCAGCTGACGGCGACGTTCCCGCCTCGCGCGGGATAGTCTGTGGCGCCCACAACTTTGAGGCCGGTGATTTGGTGGTGGTCGCGTTGCCCGGTGTGGTGCTGCCTGGCCCGTTTCCCATTGCTGCCCGTAAAACCTACGGCCATGTATCGGACGGCATGATCTGCTCTATGACCGAACTCGGGTTAGGTGAGGAGTCGGCTGGAATTATCGTGCTTCCCCGTGATCTCGGGTTTATCGCCGCTGACTTGGCGCCCGGCCAGGACGCTATTGCCCTGCTTGGTCTGGGCGATGAGGTGCTTGAGATCAACATCACCCCTGATCGTGGCTATGCCTTTAGCTATCGCGGTGTCGCCCGTGAGTACGCACATGCCACCGGGGCCAGGTTCATCGATCATGGCCTGAATGTGCCGCTGTTGGGGAGGCCGGTGGATGGGTCCAAGGTGTTCCCGGTGGAAGTAAATGATGTGGCCCCGATCAATGGCAACATCGGTTGTGACCGCTTCATCACCCGTATCGTGCGCGGTATTGACCCCAGCGCGCCCACGCCTACCTGGCTGAAGCGTCGCCTAGAGGCTTCGGGAATGCGGGCCATCTCGCTAGCGGTTGATGTGACCAACTATGTGATGCTCGACCTGGGCCAACCGTTGCACGCCTACGATCTGGCCCAGGTGGCCGCACCCATCGTGGTGCGGCGGGCGCAGGCGGGGGAGCGGCTTACCACGCTCGACGATGCCAACCGCGCGCTTCACGTCGAAGACCTGCTGATTACCGACTCACCCGCTGGGAAGCACGGCGAGCGGGCACTTGGCATTGCCGGGGTAATGGGCGGCGCCGAGTCCGAGGTGACCGCCACCACAACGGATGTGCTGATCGAGGCCGCGCACTTTGACCCAACAACGGTTGCCCGTAGCGCCCGCCGCCACAAACTATCCTCCGAAGCGGCCAAGCGGTTTGAGCGCGGTGTAGACCCGCGTCTACCCGCCGTGGCCGCGCAGCGCGTCGCGGAGATGTTGGCCGAGTTCGGCGGCGGCGAAATCGACTTAAACATCTTCGACCTGGACACAACCGTGGCACCCGAGCCGGTGCCGCTGCCCCTGGACCTGCCGACGAGAGTGGTAGGCGTACCTTATGAGCGTGCCCGCGTGATCGAGGTACTCACCGCGATCGGCTGCCAAGTGGCCGAGCAAAGCCCGGCGGTTAGCGGCTCCGCTCTCATTGTCACCCCCCCCACCTGGCGCCCCGATCTCATCGAGGCGGTGGCGCTCGTGGAAGAAATTGCCCGAATTGACGGCTACGACAAGATTCCCTCCACGCTGCCCGCCGCTCCCGGCGGTCGGGGCCTGACGGCAGAACAACGCATTCGCCGTTCGGTGGCCCGCGCTCTGGCGGAGGCCGGACTGGTCGAAACCCTGAGCTACCCCTTCCTCGGAGATGCTCAGCTCGATGCCCTTGGGCTGCCCGCCGAAGACCCGCGGCGGATGGCGGCCCGCCTGGCCAACCCCCTGGCCGATGACCGTCCCCTGCTGCGCACCTCGCTGCTGGCGACACTGGTGGAAACCGCCCGTCGCAATGTTTCGCGGGGCCTGCCCGATGTGGCCGTATTCGAAATCGGCACCGTCACGCTACCCGCCCCGAACAGCCCGGCGGCGCCGCAACTACCCCTGGGGGTAAAGCCCACCCGCGAACAACTCGCCGCAATCGCACAAGCAGTCCCGGCGCAGCCACGCCATGTGGCGGCGGTACTCACCGGCAAGCGGGATTTATCCGGTTGGACCGGTGATGGTCGCCTCGTCGATTGGGCCGATGCACTGGAATTGGCTCGCCTAGTCGTATCCCGGGCCGGAGTCGAAGTGGCCATCGTGCCCGACGCCGAGACCATGCCCTGGCATCCTGGCCGCTGTGCCGCACTCGTTGTCGCCCCGTCATCTCTGGGGGGGAAGCAAGCCCGAGAACTCGAAGGCCGCATTGTCGGTTACGCGGGCGAACTGCACCCGAAGGTATGCGAGCGCGCCGGACTTCCCCAGCGCTCGGTGGCCTTCGAGCTAGACCTGACCGCGCTCCTGGCAGCC
>WQZL01000108.1 GCA_009780755.1 Promicromonosporaceae bacterium
ACGCCGAGGTGCCGCCGGAGCCTGATCCTGGATCAGAGCCGGTGGCTGTGGTGACGGCGGCGCAGGCCATCGACTCGGCCACGGGGGAGTACCTGGAGGTACGCAACGACGACGACTCTGCGACCGGGCTGGTGGGTGACACGCTCGCTGACCTGGTAACGGTCAGTGGCGACGTGCCCGCCGGAGCGTTCCTGACCCTAGAGCTGTACCGCGACGATCTGGAGGCCAAGCCGATCTGTCACGACCCGATCTGGGTATCGGAGCCAATCGAGGTACCCGAGGCCGGGGTCTATGAGGTGATTGGGCCGGTGGCCGAGCAGGCTGGCCGCTACCACTGGCGGGAGACCCTGGCGGTAGGCGACGTAACGCTGGCCCGCGGACGCTGCGGGGTAGCAGCCGAGACGGTGTGGGTGGCCGACCCGCCCGTTACCCCGACCCCGAGTCCCAGCCCGGTACCGACCCCAGAGCTGCCGTTGCTGCTCACCGGCGGAGAGCCACCCAAGCCCGCCATCCTGCCGCTCTCCGGGGCGCAGACCAGGCTGTATTCCCTGATCGCAACCGCCCTGATCGCGCTCGGCACGCCACTGGCGCTGCGCCACCACCGCCGCTCCGCGTACACCGCCCGCCACAGTTAACTCCGCCCCTATCTTCCGTAGGCGCCTGCTCCCCTCGCAGGCGCCTACGGACACTCACCCGTCAGCTGAACAGGCGGAAACTATCGGGTTAGGCGCTGAGGGCGGTCATTGACTGTTGGGCAATGGCCAGTTCCTCGTTGGTGGGGACGATGAGAACCGGCGGGCCGGTGTGGCCGTCGGGGGAAAGATCGCGAGCGACCCTGGCGCGCACGGAGTTCTTGGCCGGATCGATGGCAAAACCGAGGTGACCGAGCGCGCTGACCACGCCCAGGCGCACCGGGTCGTCATACTCGCCGACGCCCGCCGTGAAGGTCAGCACGTCGATGCCGCCGAGTACGGCCGCGTAAGCACCCACGTACTTGACCAGCCGGTGTACGTACACATCGAGTGCCAGCTTCGCGGCTTCGTCACCCTCCGCGATGGCTTTGTGCAGGTCGCGCATGTCGGTGTAGCCGCTGATGCCCTTGACACCCGATTGGCGATTGAGGATGTTATCGATCTCGGCGACATCCAGGCCATCGACCCGATTCAGATGGAAGACGATGGCCGGGTCCACGTCACCCGAACGCGTGCCCATCACCAGACCCTCCAGCGGGGTTAGGCCCATCGACGTGTCGATGGCCACGCCCGCCTTGATGGCCGAGGCCGACGCGCCGTTGCCGAGGTGAAGCACCACTTGCTTGATATCGTCACGGCCCATGATCTTGGCGACCTGACCGGCGACGTACTGGTGGGAGGTGCCGTGGAAGCCGTAACGGCGGATGCCGTACTTCGCGGCCACTTCCTGGCAGATCGCGTACGTGTACGCGGCCGGGGGCAGGGTCGAGAAGAAGGCGGTGTCGAAGACGGCGACATGCGGCACATTGAGCAGCTCGCGGGCCACCTTGATGCCGGTGACGTTGGCCGGATTGTGTAGCGGCGCTAACGGGATTAGTTCCTCGATACCGGCCACCACCTCGTCGGTAATGATGGTGGGGGCGGAGTATTTGGTGCCGCCATGCACCACACGGTGACCGACGGCGGCGATTCCGGCCTCGGCCAGCGATGGGCCAACCTCGCTGAAAAGACCCAGCACAATGCGCAACGCCTCGCCGTGGTCGGGAATTGGCAGCTCGCGCTCGGTCTCATCGTCACCCACCTCATGGGTGACGACGCCAAGCGGCAGGCCGATTCGCTCGACGATACCGGAGGCCAGCACGGCCTCGGAGGTGGGATCAACTAGCTGGTACTTAAGCGAGGAGGAGCCAGCATTAAGAACAAGAACGGTAGTCATGAGTAGAAAGACTACCGGCGCCCCGGCGCTAGTGGTGTCGAAATCACCGCCAAATCAACCGACTAATGACGCCTTCACCCTCAGCCAGCCGAGATGGGTGTGCCGCCTGCGGAGCAGGCAAATCGCGACACGCGGTTAAGGCGTCAGGATTTGGTGGGGAACCATTAGCGCATGACCGACCAGCAGCAACCGCTTGATCCCTTCGCCCTATCAGCACCGGCGCCGCAACCCGTCGATGAGGCGATGGCCGCTCCGCCGGAGCCACCGCCCAGCCCCGCCCCGCGTCGGGCCTCGAAGAAGGGGTGGCTTATCGGTGGCATTATCGCCGCCGTCGTGCTGGTAGGCGCCGGCATCGGCGTGGTGCTGCACCTGAATGCCGCCGCCAATGAGCGGGCGCGGTTGCTGGCGGAGGCCAATGAGTCTGCCCAGGAGGCGATTGCTGATCTCGCCGATGCACGCGCTACCTTGGCCGATCAGGTGGGGGTGGCCCAGGCGTTGTTGGCAGAGATGGCTGCTTCGGAGCGCTACCCCTCATCGGACCCGATTATTGACGGTGAAGTGACCGAGGCGATATACCTGCTGGCCGATACGGTGCGGGCCGCCGAGGCGTTCCCGGTGCCTTTTTTCGCCGCCGACGCTGAGTTTGCGACCGTCTACTACGCAGAGCAGGCTAAGGAGGAGGCGCGCGCGGCCATAGCCACCATGCGCAGTCATAAGGCCGCCCTTGGATCGGACAAACAGGCTCTCCGCGATGCATACGATAACTTTGTGTCCTTCCTCGAAGCGCAGGAAGCATTGGAGAATCTGCTGCTGTTGGGTGAGGCGCTGGACTTGGTTCGCGAACTAAACGGGCTGATAGACGTGATGGAAGATCTCGTGATGATCGCAGAAGGTCTTAGCGATGCCGAGTTGTTGGAAACCGGCGTTGACATCTGGCTGGAGCTGCTTGCGGCTTATGAGCAAGCGGCTGACTTCGAACTTGATGAGGATGATCTGCCGGGTTCGATTGCCCAACTTGAGGCAGCAGTCACCCGGCTGGAAGCCGTCATTTCGTCCATAACCGCTGCCTTGGAAAGTCTCGGAGCGCTTGGAGGTCAAGGCGGAGCCGCGGCCTCCCCCGCAGATGCAGAACTGACGGCTTTTCTAGCGGGCGTAGCGTGGAGTCGGGAAGATGACCAGCGGCTTTCCCTCAATCGCGTTCTGCGGGAAGACGGCAACTCCGTAATCATGGACCCCAGCGTGGGAGGAGTCGTAGCAGACGGCATGTTCATGGGCCAATGGTGGGTCGAGGGTGGTCTTCTTCACATCACCGGATGGGCGCCAAACGCGGCGAACCTGAGGGGCACAAGCGTTTGGGAAATCGAGGTAGACGGAAACCGCGTGCGCTTCACCGACACCGCCAACGCCAGCACGTCCTACTGGTACACCGGCTCTTAGCGGTAGCAGTCATCACGGCCCAAGACAGCCCATACCCCCGAGCGGGACCCAAGCCAGGTCATACGCCTAAACCGGCATTTTGCATACTGGCAACTAGTGATTTTGCATAGAGTGCTAGGTGGCCCAGAGAGCTTGTTTTGGGCGGGGTGAAGGCTGGCTTGCCTCGTCAGTGGCGGCAGCCGATGGCCGTGAGGGATTGGCGGGCGATGGCTAGTTCCTCGTTGGTGGGGACGACCATCACGAGGGGGCCGGGGTGGCCGTCGGGGCTGATGATGCGCGGTTCTTTGGAGCGAGCCTCGTTCTTGGCCGGGTCGATGGCTAGCCCCAAGAACCCGAGCGAATCCACCACCGCCTGCCGGATGGCCGGGGTGTTCTCGCCCACGCCCGCCGTGAAGGTCAGCACGTCGATGCCGCCCAGGACGGCCGCGTATGAGCCGACGTATTTGACCAGCCGGTGCCGGTACACATTCAGGGCCAGTTGCGCGGCCTCATCGCCCGCATCGGCCGCTGCTCGCACCTCGCGCATGTCACTCCTGCCGCACAGCCCCTTCATGCCTGAGCGCTTGTTCAGCAGATCGTCGGCCTCGTCTACGTGCATGTCGGCCACGCGACGCAGGTGGAACACGATGGCCGGGTCCAGGTCGCCGCAGCGAGTGCCCATCACCAGACCCTCCAGCGGGGTCAGGCCCATCGAGGTGTCCTTGGCGACGCCGCAGCACACGGCCGACGCGGAGGCGCCGTTGCCCAGGTGCAACACCACCTGCTTGAGATCGGCGCGGCCCAGCATTTTGGAAACTTGCTCCGAGACGTACTGGTGGGAGGTGCCGTGGAAGCCGTAGCGGCGAATCTGATACTCGCGTGCCACCTCGGCATCGATGGCGTACGTGTATGCCTCGGGCCGTAACGTCGCGAAGAACGCCGTATCGAAGATGGCGACATGCGGCACATCTAGTAGCTCGCGCGCCACGCGGATGCCGGTCACGTTCGCCGGGTTATGTAGCGGGGCCAACGGAATCAGCTCTTCTATGCCCGCCACCACATCGTCATCGATCACCGTCGGCGCCGAATACTTGGTGCCGCCATGCACCACACGGTGACCGACGGCTGCGATTCCGGCCTCAGCTAAGGACGGCCCCACCTCGTCAAACAGTCCCAGTACAAGCCGCAGCGCCTCACCGTGATCGGGAATCGACGCCTCGCGTACGGTCTCAGTCTCGCCGATCTCGTGGGTGACTACCCCGAGCGCCTGCCCAATCTTCTCCACCAGGCCGACGGCGAGGACATCGCCCGTCGCCGGGTCAACCAACTGGTACTTCAGCGATGACGAGCCGCTGTTCAGCACGAGGACATTGCTCATTGAGTTCTCCTTGGGGACTGCCGGGGTTAGGGGGCGGTGCCTCCAATGTTATCGGATCGTGACCATTTCGTGAATCGAGAAATCGACACTTCACCGGATGAAAACCCCCCCAGCGGCAGCCTCGATCCCGGTGGTTTCGACAAGCTCAACCACCCAACCCGGCTATCTGCCCTGCGCTTGGATGGCCGTGATGGCCACGGTGTTGATGATGTCTTGGACGAGCGCGCCGCGGGAGAGGTCGTTGACCGGCTTGTTCAACCCCTGTAGCACCGGGCCAACAGCCACAGCCCCGGCGGAGCGCTGCACGGCCTTGTATGTGTTGTTGCCCGTGTTCAGATCGGGGAACACGAATACGGTGGCCCGCCCAGCCACGTCCGAATCGGGCAGCTTGGTGGCGGCCACGGCGGCATCCACGGCGGCGTCGTACTGGATGGGACCCTCGACGGATAGATCGGGGCGACGCTCCTTGACCAGCGCGGTAGCGGCGCGTACCTTATCCACGTCGGCACCCGTGCCGGATTCGCCGGTGGAGTAGGAGAGCATCGCGATGCGCGGCTGCACGCCAAACTGCGCCGCCGTGGCAGCCGAGGCAATGGCCACATCGGCCAACTGTTCGGCGGTGGGATCGGGAATCACGGCGCAGTCACCGTAAACCAGCACGCGATCCTGAAGACACATCAGGAACACGCCAGAAACCGAGGAGATGCCCGGCGCCGTCTTGATGATCTCGAAGGAGGGGCGGATGGTATGAGCCGTGGTGTGCGCGGCGCCGGAGACCATGCCATGCGCGTCTCCCAGATGGACCATCATCGTGCCAAAGTACGAGACATCGGTGACGATCTCCCGAGCGCGATCCACCGTCATGCCCTTGTGGGCGCGCAGGCGGGTGTACTCCTCGGCGTACCGCTGCACATGCTCCGGATCGGAGGTAGACAGCACGGTAGCCTCGGAAATGTCGAGGCCCAGCTCGGCAGCCCGCGACCGCACGGCATCCTCGTCACCCAAGATAGTCAGATCGGCAATGCCCCGAGCCAGCACGGTCGAGGCAGCCTTCAAGATGCGATCATCGTCACCCTCGGGAAGCACCACGCGGCGACGATCAGCCCGCGCCCGCTCAATCAGCGAATACTCGAACATCAGCGGCGTGACCGTTTCGGGGGCGGGCACATCCAGGCGGGCCAACAAATCGTCGCCATCGACATTGTTCTCAAACAGGGCGCGAGCCACATCGATCTTGCGGGTAGAACCCGCCTCAACCAAACCCTTGACGGACCCGGCCGCGGTGGCGACGGGGAAGGTGTCCCACTTGGTGGTGATGATCGGCACATGCGGATCCATCGCCCGCACCAAGTCGCCGATGGCGCCCTCGGGCAGCAGCCCGCCGGTGAGAATCAGGGCTGCGATGGAGGGGAATGACGGTGCGGCATGGGCGGCCAGCAGAGAGATGATTACATCGGTACGGTCGCCGGGAGTGATAATCACCTTCCCATCGGCCAGGTATGCGAGCAGGTTCTTCGTGGCCATCGCACCCACCACCACGTCGGTGGCAACGCGGCCCAGCAGCTCCTCATCACCCAACCACAGCTCACCATCAACGGCGTGCATCAACTGCTCGACGGTGGGGGCATGCAGGAACGGCTCATCCGGGATCACCCAGATCGGCAGCGACTCGTCGGCTTGCAGCGCGGGAGTGTTGGCTGGCATCTCCCCGCCGTACTGATTAATCATCACGCCGATGGGCTGGGCGTGGTTGGCGCGCAGCTCGCCCAGACCGATGGCGGTCAGCGCCTTAATGTCCTCATCCGAGCGACGCTTGCCGGAGACCACAAGCACGACGGGCGCGCCAAGGTTGGCGGCGATCTTCGCGTTGAAGGCCAACTCCGTGGGACCGGAGACGTCCGTGTAGTCGGAGCCGAGAATTATCACCGAATCGCATTTGGCGGCGATCTCGTGGTACTGCGCGACGATGCGGCTCATTGCGGCATCCTGGTCGGCATGCATATCGTCGTAGGTGATGCCGACGGCCTCCTCGTAGGTGAGGTCAACGCCGTCGTGATCTAGCAGCATTTCGAGTACGTGATCGCGTTCGGCGCCGTGATTCGCCTCGTAGTCGGCGCTCGCGGAGACACGGGAGACCGGGCGGTACAGGCCCACCCGTTGCCCCTGTCGCACCAAGAGGTCGATGATGCCTAACGCGATGGTGGATTTACCGGTGTTGCGCTCGGGGGATGAGATGTAGATGTTGCGGGTGGCCACCATTGCGGGCGCTGCTCCTAGAGGTTCGGTGGTTGAGCCTGTCAAAACCACCACATGATGCACCAAGGTGGTTTCGACAGGCTCAACCACCGAGGTCAATGTTATCGGATCGTGACCCGCTGCGCTGACGGCTAGGCCCCGAGACGGTCGGCGAGGAACGTCCAGGCGAAGGCGGACATCGTGGCCGCCTGGGCGTTGGTGGCCGCCCCGCCGTGGCCACCCTCGATATTCTCGAAGTAGGTGACATCCGCGCCGATGGCTTCCAGTAGAGCGCACATCTTACGGGCGTGACCGGGGTGAACGCGGTCATCGCGAGTGGAGGTCAGCAGCAACACGGGCGGGTAGTGGCGGTCGGCGTCGATCTGGTGGTACGCCGAGTAGTTCTGCAAGTACGTCCAATCCGCGGGATCATCCGGGTCGCCATACTCGGCCATCCAGGAGGCCCCGGCCAGCAAGATGGAAAAGCGGCGCATATCCAACAGCGGCACCTGAATCACGATGGCGCCAAACAGCTCCGGGTAGGTGCTGAGCATGTTGCCCATCAACAGCCCGCCGTTCGATCCGCCCTGCGCCCCCAGCCGCTCCGGCGTGGTCACGCCGCGCGTCACCAGATCGCGGGCCACGGCCGCGAAATCCTGGTAAGCCTTGTGGCGGTTGGCTTTGAGGGCGGCCTGATGCCAGGTTGGCCCGTATTCGCCGCCGCCGCGAATATTCGCCACCGCGTACACGCCGCCGCGCTCCAGCCACGCCCGCCCCACGGCCGCGTTGTAGCCGGGGGTAAGGGAAATCTCGAAACCGCCGTAGCCGTACAGCAGCGTCGGCACGGGGCCGTTTTCGCCGGTCAGCGCAGCCTCGCGACCAACCAAGAAGTACGGCACGCGGGTGCCATCATCGGAGGTGGCGAAATGCTGCTGGGCTACTAGACCGTCGGCATTGAACATGGCGGGTGCCGACTTTAACGGTTCTAGCGCCACCGAACCATCATCGGCGACGCGGCCCAGAGAGAGGGTTGAGGGCGTGAGGTAGCTGCTAGAGGTGATCCATACCTCGTCGCTCTCCCGCGGGTCAACGGCACGTACGCCAATGGTGGCGATGGGGTCGGTGAGCGGCAGTTCGGCGCGGGGCCACTCGGTGGTGGTTTCGACACGGTCGCTGCGCTCCCTACTCAACCACCCGGTTGGCTGAGTAGGCTCGACGAAGGAGGGTTGTGTCGAAACCGGGGGAGGTGTTAAGACGTACACCCGGTTCTTCACGTCATCTAGCACGGTGAGTACCAAGTGATTTCGAGTCCAGGTGGCCCCGGCCAAAGATGTGGTGGGGGTTGGGGTGAACAACGCAGTGAGGTTGCGCTGGCCCGCTAGGAAGTCGTTGACCGGCATCGCTAACAGCGATCCGGCGACATAGGTGGTTGAGCTTGAAATCAGCCAATCCTCGCGCAACTCGATAAGCAGCCATTCGCGGTGTAGGCCCACCTCGGCGGAGTCGGGCACGGGGATTTTCTGGAGTTTCTGTTCCGGCGTCCCAAGGTTTTCCACCAAGAATGTCTGCGACTCATAGAACGCGATGGTGCGGTGGATCAGGTCACGCTCGAAGCCGGGCGTGCGGTCACGACTGGCGGCGATGTACAT